>NZ_JBIWKB010000001.1:0-155199 GCF_044765425.1 Streptomyces sp. NPDC102462
ACGTGCCCGCACAGCGCGGTGAAGCAGGAAGCCCCCGGAAGGGTCAGACGACCCAGGCCGGAATCCCTGGACTTTAGGCCAGGGAGCACGTCAAAGTGAACCTCACCAGATCCGGCGACAGTGGGACCTGTGAGGTAAACACCGACCATGCCGACCGAAACGTTTGAGTACCAGGTAGAGGCCCGTCAGCTGCTCCAGCTGATGATCCACTCGGTCTACTCGCACAAGGACGTCTTCCTTCGCGAACTCGTCTCCAACGCCTCCGACGCGCTGGACAAGCTGCGGCTCGCGGCCCTGCGCGACGACGCGCCCGACGCCGACACCTCCGACCTGCACATCGAGATCGAGGTCGACAAGGAGGCCCGTACGCTCACCGTGCGGGACAACGGCATCGGGATGTCGTACGACGAGGTCGGGCGGCTCATCGGCACCATCGCCAACTCGGGGACCGCCGAGTTCCTGCGGGAACTGCGCGAGGCCAAGGAGGCGGGCGGCGCCGAAGGGCTCATCGGCCAGTTCGGCGTCGGTTTCTACTCCGGCTTCATGGCGGCCGACGAGATGACCCTGGTGACCCGCAGGGCGGGCGAGACCCAGGGCACCCGCTGGAGTTCCCGCGGTGAGGGCACGTACACCCTGGAGACCGTGGACCAGGCCCCGCAGGGCACCGCCGTCACGCTGCACCTCAAGCCGGCCGACCCCGAGAACCAGCTGCACGACTACACCGCTCCCTGGAAGATCAGGGAGATCGTGAAGCGCTACTCCGACTTCATCACCTGGCCCATCCGGATGGTCCCGGACAAGGGCGAGGGCGACGACGCCACGCCCGAGCCCGAGACGCTCAACTCGATGAAGGCCCTGTGGGCGCGCTCGCGCGACGAGGTCTCGGACGACGAGTACCACGAGCTGTACAAGCACATCAGCCACGACTGGCGCGCCCCGCTGGAGACCGTCCGGCTCCAGGCCGAGGGCACCTTCGAGTACCAGGCGCTGCTGTTCCTGCCGGAGCACGCCCCGCACGACCTGTTCACCCAGGGCCACCGGCGCGGCCTGCAGCTCTATGTCAAGCGCGTCCTGATCATGGACGACTGCGAGGCGCTGCTGCCGCCCTATCTGCGGTTCGTCAAGGGCGTGGTCGACGCCCAGGACCTCTCCCTGAACGTCTCCCGGGAGATCCTTCAGCAGGACCGGCACATCCGGCTGATCCAGCGGCGGCTGACGAAGAAGGTCCTGTCCTCGGTCAAGGACCTGAAGGCGAACGACGCGGAGCGGTACGCCACCTTCTGGCGGGAGTTCGGGGCGGTCCTCAAGGAGGGGCTGATCACCGACACCGAGAACCGCGAGGCCATCTGCGCCGTCGCGTCCTTCGCCAGCACCCACGGCGACGACCGGCCCACCACGCTCCAGGAGTACGTGGAGCGGATGAAGGACGGTCAGGGCGACATCTACTTCATCACCGGCGAGTCCCGGCAGAGCATCGAGAACTCCCCCCACATGGAGGCGTTCCGCGCCAAGGGCATCGAGGTCCTGCTGCTCACCGACCCCGTCGACGAGGTGTGGGTCGACGCCGTCGGCGAGTTCCAGGGCAAGCGGCTGCGTTCCGTCGCCAAGGGCGAGATCGACCTGGGCGGCGACGGCGAGGAGAAGAACGAGGAGGAGAAGGAGAAGCAGAGCGAGGAGTACGCGGGTCTGCTCGGCTGGATGAAGGAGCAACTGGGCGAGGACGTCAAGGACGTTCGTCTGTCGTCGCGGCTCACCGTCTCCCCGGCCTGTGTCGTCTCCGACGCCGACGACCTCACGCCGGCGCTGGAGAACATGTACCGCGCGATGGGGCAGGAGGTGCCCACGGCCAAGCGGATCCTCGAACTCAACCCCGACCATCTACTGGTGCGGGGCCTCAACCAGGCGTTCAAGGCGCGCGAGGACCGCTCGGCTCTGGTTCAGAGCGCGGAACTCCTGCACGGGCTCGCGGTGCTCGCCGAGGGCGGCCGGCCCAAGGAGCCGGGCCGCTTCGTGAAGCTGGTCGCCGACGCGCTGGAGCGCACGCTGTAGCAGGCGGGGGCGGTCGCGGAACGCGCGTTCCGCGACCGCCCCTTGTGGGAGCGCTCCCGGGTGACCATGATGCCGGGGTGGCCTCGTCTCCCGTCGTACGCCCCTACCGCCCGGCCGACCGCGATGCCGTCGAGGACATCTGCGTCCGCACCGCACACCTGGGCCAGGACAGCCGCCGGCACTACACGGACCCGGCGATCTTCCCCGCGACCTTCGCCGCTCCCTACCTCCATCTGGAACCGGAGTCGGCCTTCGTGCTCGACGACGGCGCGGGACACGCGGTCGGCTACATCCTCGGCACCGCCGACACACCCCGTTTCGTCGAGGAGTTCCGTGCCCGGTGGCTGCCCAGGATCGCCGACCGCCACCCCGAGCCCGTCGGACCCTCCAGCGCTCCGGACGAGGAGATCGTCCGGCTGCTGCACCACCCGGAGCGGATGATCGTCCCCCAGGTCGCCGCCTATCCGGCCCATCTGCACATCGACCTGCTGCCGGCCTGGCAGGGCCGCGGCCACGGCCGCGCGCTGATGACGGCCTTCCTGCGGGCCCTGGGGCACCGGGGCGTCCCGGCCGTCCATCTGTGCATGGTCACGGCCAACACCGCGGCCCGGGCCTTCTACGACCGGCTGGGCTTCCACGAGATCCATGTGCCCGATCCGGGCCCGGTCACCTATCTGGGCCGGACGAGCGAAGTACCGCCGCCGTAGGCGCCGTTGGGCCCGGCCGGGCGGTGCGGGCCGCCGTCAGGACCCGGCCGGCGATGACGTCGGCCTGCCGGAACAGCGCGGCGTTGGACCGGGCGCGGGCGCCGATCGCGTTGTTCCACTCGACGCCCTCCAGCGGAATGCCGTACGCGAACAGCCGGTCGGAGGCGACCCCGTCGGCGTCCCGCACCCGCAGCCCCGCCGGTTCCACGTCGAGGGCGCCGCTGGGCCCGCCGCGGCCGGCGTCCGTGCGATGCAGCCGGGCCAGCCCCGAGTCGAGCAGCGAGCGCAGCAGCGGGGCGGCCGTACGGGACGCGTCGACGCCCGGCAGCCAGGCGTCGATCAGCGCACGGGCCTCGACCGGTGCGCCGGGCACGGTCGCCGAGACCGCCGTGAACACCCCTGAGTCCGTACGGATTTCGGGCCGGGCACCGAGGAAGGACACCACTCCCGCCTCGCTCAGCGCCAGCAGTTCGGCGATCCGGGACGGCGGCGGCCCGCTCGACAGATGCGCGCCGAACGCCCGGAACCAGGACAGGGCGGCGCGGGTGTCACCCCGCAGCGCGCCGGCCGCCACCAGCCGCCGCAGCGGGCCCTTGACCGCGGCCACGGCGGACGCGGCCGCCTTCAGCGGGGCTGAGTCCGGATCCAGGGCCTCGGCCAGGTCGGCGCGCAGGTGCCCGCGCATCCAGGTGTCGAACTCCTCCCGGGACGCGAACCGCCGCGCGGACAGCGGCCGGTCCAGGTCGCGCAGGTCGAACCGGGCGCCGGGATCGGCGAAGGCCCCGGCCAGCAGGTTCGCCTCGGCCGCCGACCGGTAGGGGGCCGCGAGATACCGGTCCAGGAACTCCCGCGGCGGCAGCGCGCAACTGCCGGGGAAGCGCCGCAGCAGCACCTCGTACCAGGCGTGACCCGCCTCCTTGGCGATCAGCGGCCACACGTCGTCCGTGAAGGAGACCGAGCCGGGCCCGCGGGCGAGCAGCCGCCGCACCGCCTCGTCGTCGAGGACCCGCCTGCGGTGACCGGCCGGCATCGTACCGGGCGCGTGGCCACGCGCCAGATAGGGCACGCCGCGCCCGGAACCCGCGTACACCCGGGGTTCCCGGCCGGACGGCAGATAGCGCAGCAGGCCGTGCTCCAGCGGTGCGAACCGTCCGCCGCGGCCCGTCGTGAGCAGGGTGATCTGGTCGAAGAAGTTCAGGGCGAGCCCGCGCACCAGCACCGGTTCCCCGGCGGGCACCTCGTCCAGGTCGCTCTCGTGCGCCTGACCGGGCGGCACGTAGACCAGGCCGTGGGCCGCCGCGTGGGCGGCGAGCGCCGTCTCCTCGGATCCGGGCAGCACCTCCGTGTGCCCGGTGGCGAGCACCACCGCGTCTGCGGCGAGGCCGCCGCCCGCGGCCAGCGTGAGCCGCAGCCGTCCGCCCGGCTCCGCGGCCAGCGCCACCGCCCGGTCCCGGTGGTGGATCACCCGCACCCCGGGCGGCGGATCGGCGACGATCCGCCGGTACGCCCAGGCCAGGTAACGGCCCATCAAGGCGCGCGCCGGATAGGTGTGCGGGGCCAGGCCCGGGGCGTGCCGCACGGACCACTCCAGCAGGGAGGGGCCCTGCGTCGGCGGGCCCGCCATGCGCACACTCGGGTCGGGGAACGCGGTGGCGTGCCCGGCGAGTGTGTTCATCAGCAGCGAGTCCGGCTGGCCGGGCGCCCAGACCCGGCCGGCCCCCGGGACGTGCGGCTCGATCACATGGACGTCGACGCCGAACGGACCGGCGCCGTCAAGGCCGTGTCCCGCGCCGTCGCCGCCGTCGTCCGCACCGGTGCGCAGGCGGGCCAGCAGCCGTTCCAGCACGGCCGTGCCGCGCGGTCCCGCGCCGACCACGGCGACCGCCGGGCGCCCGGCATCCGGCGACCGGCCCGGCCCGGGGAGCGGGGAGGTCACGCCGCCTCGCCCCAGATCTCGCCCAGCACCCGCATCAGGTTGCCGCCGAGCACCTTGCGCAGGTCGTCCTCGCCGTAGCCGCGCCGGGCCAGCACGTCCGTGATGACGGGCAGGTCGGCCGGGGTGCCCATGCCGACCGGGTGGATCAGATCGAGGTTCAGGCTGTCGTCGACGATCGGGATCTCCGGGTAGAGCCGGCGCACCCGGGCCATGCCCTCCTTGGAGTACTTGCGTTCGTCGCCGACGTCGGTGCCGACGATCACATGGTCGATGCCCACCAGGTCGACCAGGTGATCGATGTTGTCGGCGAACACCTCCGGTCCCGTCGGGCCCTTCAGGCCGTCCGGGCTGAGGAACCCGGACTTCGCGGCGAGGCCGAACGCCCCGCCCCGCGCGGCGAGTTCCCGCACCACCCGGTCGCTCTTGTTGCGGGGGCTGGCCACGAAGCGGGTCAGCCCCGCATGGGTGACCAGCACCGGCTTCTCGGAGAGTTCGATGGTCTCCAGGGTGGACCGCTCACCGGTGTGGGACAGGTCCAGCGCGATGCCGAGCCGGTTGCACTCGCGCACCAGCGACCGTCCGAACCGGCTGAGCCCGCCGTTGGCCGTCTCCCCGCTGCCGTCCCCCGCGAAGTTGCGGTTCTGGTACGTCAGTCCGAGGAAACGCAGCCCGAGCTGGTGCAGCGCCTCGAGCCGCCACAGCTCGTCCGCTATCGGCCTGCTGTCCTCGAAGCCCACGAACCAGGCGACCGAGCCGTCCCGCTTGGCCCGGCGCACGTCGGCGAGCGTGCGGCCCTGGAAGAGGCGCCCGCCGGTCTCCTTCAGCCGGCGCTGCCAGCCGACGATCGAGGCGACGGCGGCGTCGTAGCCCTGGGAGACGATCGTGGCGTGGTTGAACGCGGTCACCCCGGAGGCGGCCAGCTTGCCGAGGTACGTCTCGTCCGCCCACGACAGCGGGGTGCAGTCGAGCGCGTTGAAGACGATGCTCTCGCGGTGCAGCGCCGCGGGGTCGAAGGACGGGGCGGATGCGATGGACACATGACCTCCAAGGACGGGAAGCGGGCGAGGGGTTGGGCGGCACCGGCCGGGGGCGTCGGCGCCACCACCGGTGGGGGAGGCGGAAAGGCGCCGGTCACGAGCGCAGACTGCGCCGCAGCCCGAGGCTGCGCTCGACGACCACCACGGCCGCGACCGACAGCAGCACCAGGCAGACGGACAGCGCGGCGATCGACGGATCGCTGCGGTACTCCACGTACTGCAGCACCGCCACCGGCAGCGGCCTGGTGTTCTGCCCGGAGACGAACAGCGAGATCACCGTCTCGTCGAAGGACAGCAGGAAGGCGATGATGGCGCCGGAGACCAGCCCGGGCAGCGCGGCCGGCAGCGTCACCCGCCGCAGCACCGTGAACCGGCCGGCGCCGAGGGTGCGGGCCGCCTCCTCGGCGCGCGGATCGGCCCCGGCGAGCGCCGCCGACACGGTCCGCACCACATAGGGGACGGTCACCCCCAGGTGGGCCAGGATCAGCCCCCAGTAGGTGTCGGTCAGCGGGATCGGCGCGAACAGCACCAGCAGCGCGAGGCCCAGCACGATGTGCGGCACCAGCAGCGGCGACAGGAAGGCCGACTCCACCGCGCCCCGGCCGCGGAACCGCAGCCGGGTCAGGGCCAGCGCGGCCGGCACCCCGGTGACCAGGGCGAGCAGGGTGGTGACGGCGGCGGTGACGGCGCTGACCCGGATGCCGGAACGGAAGTCCGCGTTGGCGAAGACCTGCCGGTAGGCGTCGAGGGTGAAGCCCTCGGGCGGGAAGCGCAGATAGGTGGAGTCGTCGAAGGACTCGACGAGCACCACGATGATCGGGGCGAGCAGAAACAGGTACAGGACGGTCAGCAGCGCGGCCCGCAGGATGCGCCCGGCCGGGTGTGACTTCACCGCGAGCCTCCCTTCTCACCGGTGAACCGGCGTTCCAGGGCGCGCTGCGCACGCTGGTACAGGACGATGACGATGCCGAACAGCACCAGCAGCAGGACCGAGAGGACCGCGGCCACCGGCCAGTTCAGCGCGGTGATCGCCTCGTCGTAGATCTCGGTGGCCAGCACGAAGACCCGGCCGCCGCCGATCAGCCGCGGGGTGACATATCCGCTGAGGCTGAGCACGAACACCAGGAGCGCCGCGGTCAGCACCCCGGGCAGGGTCAGCGGCAGCACCACCCGGCGCAGCACCTGGAACCGGTTCGCGCCGAGCGAGGCGGCGGCCCGCTCCAGTTCGGGTTCCAGCCGGCCGAAGCCGCTGATCATGGCGAGGATCGCGAACGGCATGTAGATCTCCACGGACGCGATGACCACACCGGTCATGTTGTTCGCCAGCGGCAGCGGGCCGTCGGTGAGGGCGAGCGCCTGCAACGTCTTGTTGACCAGGCCCTGGTTGCCGAGGATCGCCATCCAGCCGAAGGTGCGGGCCACCGAGGAGATCAGCAGCGGCGCCACGGCGAGCGCCATCAGCAGACTCCGCCACCGGCTCGTGGTCCGGGCCAGGAACAGGGCCAGCGGGTAGGCCAGCAGCAGTGTGAACACCGTGACCAGCACGCCGAGTTGGAGGGTCTGGCCGATGACCTTCCAGTAGTGGCCGTCACCGAGCACCTGCGTGAACGTACCGAAGGTGAGGGTCTGCCGGATGGCGCCGCCGTCCAGTGGTTCGTTCAGCGCCATGCGGACGACCCACACCAGCGGCATGGCGTAGGTGAACAGCAGGGCGAGGGCGCCCGGGGCCAGCAGCATCAGCGCGGCTCGGCCGGGGCGCGGCGCCCGCGCGTGCCCCGGCGCGCCGCCCGACGGCGCCGTATGCGGTGCGCCCTTCGGGCCGGGGACGGCGCCCTGGGCCGCCGGCGTCCCGGACGGTGCGCTCACGGCGTCACCCCGCGCGGTGCGGCGGCGGCCGGGGCGGCGTCCGCCGCGCCCACGGGCGCATCGGCACCGCTCTCGTCGTCTCCGGCCGCGTCGACCAGCCGGGCGGCCGAGGCGTCCCAGGTCAGCAGCACCTCGCTGCCCGGCGCGTGCGCGGCCTCGGCACCGGCCGGCCGCTCCACGTCCAGCACCGGTCCTGCCGCGCCGACGCGGACCCGGTAGGCGATGCTCTCACCGCTGTACCCGGCGCCGAGCACCGTGCCCCGCACCGGCGCCGCGGGCGAGCCGTCCGGGACGCCGCCGGCGGGGCCGTCCGCGGGGGCCGGGGCCAGCGCGATCCGGTGCGGCCGCAGCAGGACGGCCGCCCGCGCACCGGCCGGGCGCGGCCGGCCGAGCGCGGGCACCCGGCCCACCCCCGGCAGCTCCACCACGGTGCGCTGCCCGTCGGCACCCGCGACGGTGCCCTCGATCAGATTGGCGCGGCCCACGAACCGCGCCACGAACCGCCCGGCCGGGCGTTCGTAGACGTCCTCCGGGGTGCCGATCTGCTCCAGGCGGCCCTGCGCGAGGACGGCGACCCGGTCGGCCATGGACAGCGCCTCGTGCTGGTCGTGGGTGACGAACACCGCGGTGATGCCCGTCTCCTGCTGGATGCGCCGGATCTCGTCGCGCATCTCCCCGCGCAACTGCGCGTCCAGGTTGGACAGCGGCTCGTCGAGCAGCAGCAGGGTGGGCCGTACCACCAGGGCGCGGGCCAGCGCCACCCGCTGCTGCTGGCCGCCGGACAACTGGGCGATGCGACGGCCGGCGAGATGACCGAGCCGCACCAGGTCGAGCGCCTCGGCCACCCGGCGGGCCCGCTCGGAGCGTGACACCTTGCGCATCTCAAGGCCGAAGGCGACGTTGCGGGCCACGTCCAGGTGCGGGAAGAGGGCGTACGACTGGAACACCATGCCCATGTCGCGGCGGTGCACCGGGATGCCGGTGATGTCACGGCCGTCCACCAGGACCCGGCCCGCGGTGGGCGCGACCAGGCCCGCGATCATGCGCAGCGTGGTGGACTTGCCGCAGCCCGAGGGGCCGAGCACGGCCAGCATGCTGCCCCGCGGCACGGACAGGTCGATCCCGCGCACGGCCGCGCCGTGCTGCCCCGGGTAGGTCTTGGTCAGGCCCTCCAGGGTCAGATGCCCCGCGAAGGACCCGCCGGCCGCCGGGGTCGGGGCGGCCGGCGCCGTCGGCTCAGCCACCGATGACCTCCCGCTTGATGCGGTCGACCCAGGCGGTGTAACGGCTCGTCATCCAGCTCCAGTCGACCGGGATCTGCCGCTTCTGCTGCTCGGCGGAGGCCGTGGTCCGGTCCGCCACCTCGGCCTTGAGCTTCGCGTTGCGGTTGACCGGCGCGTAGTACGCGTCGTCGTCGAACGCCTTCTGGGCCTTGGCGCCGATCGCGTAGTCGATGAACTTCTGCGCGGCCTCGGCGTGCGCGGAGTTCGCGACCAGGTTGATCGTGTTGATCTGCTTGACCGTGCCCTCCTTGGGCAGCACCGGCTGGACCACACCGCCGGAGGAGTCCTTGTAGAACTGGCCGCGGGCGTTCCAGCCGACCGCGACATCGGCCTCGCCCGACTGGACGGCGGTGTAGACGTCGGGCGCGGGCTGCCAGGTCTCGACGGACGGCGACAGCTTCTTGAGCCGGCCGATCGCCGGGTCGATGTCCTTCTTGTAGTCCGCGCCGAGGATCTTCTCCAGGGCGACGATCAGCGCCACCCCGCGGGTGTCCGCGATCGGCATGGCCAGCTTGCCCCGGTAGGCCGGGTCCCACAGGTCGTTCCAGCTGGTGGGCGCCTTGTCCACGGCCTTGGAGTTGTACAGGATGGACAGGCTGTCCAGGGTGAGGCCGGGCCCGTAGCCGTCCTTGCTGCGGGCCTCGTCGACCAGTTCGGACAGGTGCGGGACCCGCGCGCTGTCCAGCTTCGCGAACAGCCCCTCCTCGTTGGCGGTCGGCGCGACCGAACTGTCCATCAGGGCCACGTCAGCGGCGGGGTTCTTCTTGCTCGCCCGCAGCTTGGCCAGCACCTCGGCGGAGTTCTGGATCGGCACGTACTTGACGCTGATGTCCGGGTTGGCCTTCTCGAACGGCTCGATCACCGTCTTGGTGAACGAGTCCTGGAAGGTGCCGAAGAAGCCCATGAAGGTGATGGTCTGCTTGCCGCCTCCCGCGCCGGAGCCGCCGGAGGCGGGGCCGGCGGAGGTGGCGCAGGACGTCACCAGCAGGGCGGCCGCGGCGACGCCGGCGGCGGTGACGAGGGGGCGGGGGACTCGGGTCATGACAACTCCGGTTCACGGGGACGCGGGGCGCGTGGGCACTGGTTCACTGGGACCCGGGCGGCGGGGCCGCCGGGCGGGGCAGGCGGGGACGACGTCCGGTCAGCCGTGCGACGGGGAGCCCGCCGCGGGCGTCGCCGCAGGTGCGGCGACGGGACCGGACGTCTGCGTACAGGACCCCGGCACGGCGGGCGCGCCCAGGACCTGCATCAGCCGGTTCGCCCAGCCGAACAGCGCCACGCAGTGCACCACGTCCAGCAGGGCGGTGCCGTCGATGCCCGCGGCGCGCAGCGCGGCCACGTCGTCGGCGGTCGCGGCCGGCGGGGTCGCCGTCTGACGTTTTGTGAAGCGGCCGAGAGCGGCCCGGCGCGGATCGCCGGCGAGCGCCGCGGTGCCCTCGTCGAGCACCCGCCGCGCCGCCTCGGTGTCCCGGCCGAGCTGGGCGAACTTGCGGCCGTGCACCGACGCGCAGTACACACAGCCGTTGATCCGCGACACCAGCAGGGTGATCAGCTCCCGCTCCGCCCGGGGCAGCCCGCCCCGGCCGTACATGAGCGCGTTGTACACGTGGGTGCGGTGGTCGAGCGCGGCCGGATCGTGCAGCAGGGTGCGGTAGTACGGAGAGTCGGCGGACAGCGTGGCGTGTGCGTCGAGCACCGCGCGCTGATCCGCGTCGAGGGCGTCGGCGGGGACCGGTTCGATCCACGGGACCCAGGTGAGCGGGTCGAGCGTGAAGCGGCGCTCGGCGGCGGCTGCGTCCGGCTCGGCGGGGCGTGCGTCCGGCTCGGCGGGGCCGATGCGGGCGAGCGCGCGGGCGGCCAGCGCGGTGTCGGCGGCCGGGGCGCCGTCGAGCAGGGCCAGGCCCGAGGCGACCCGGGCCTCGTAGGAGACGAAGGCCACGATCTGGGCCAGCGCGACGATGTCCGCAGCGGCAAGGCCCACCCGCTCCAGCTCCGCGATCTGCGCTCGTCCCGCGCGGGACGGCGCGAGGGTCACGGCCCGGGTGTACGCCCGTACGGCGGCGGCAAGCGCCAAGTCCGGCTCGGGCGCCGCGTCCGGGGTGCGCGGCGCGTAGGAGCGGTAGGCCGCGGCCCGCGCGGGCTGTCCGGCCAGCTCCGCGGCCAGGGCGGCGGCCTCCGCCCGCAGCGCGGGGCCGAGCCGGCCCGGGCGGGCGGGGCGCAGGAGCGCGGCACCGGCCGCGTCGGCGTGGGTGCCGACGGCCGGACGGTAGTGTTCGTCGTCGCTCAAGGTCACTCCTCTCCCCGCTCGATCGCGTCGCGTACCAGGTCCGCTCCGGGCGACACCGCCCGGCGGCGACCGGTGTGCGCCGTCCGGCGGGCCCTTCGTCGGGTCCCTTCCAGTGACGGGCCCTGGGTGGCCCGCCATCCGGACACATCGTGGGACGAGCCCGGAGAGCTGCAAGTTAGCCCCGTCCATGAGCCGTGCGCAAAGCCCTGACAAGCGGGAATACGGGCGGCGAAGGCCCTCGCGGGCCCGTCGGCCGCCGGGTGCGACCGGCCACCTGTTGCATCAGGTGACACCTCTTGTGACCCCGACCCGCCCCGCACGGCACATCCGCACCCACCTGATGCAACAGGTTCGGGGCTCGCGGTACGGTCGGGACGCGGACGGCTGGCGAAAAATCTTCGGTCGGCCCGAAGTTTCTCATATCGTGAAACGATCGTCCAGAAAGTGAGACGCTGTGGTGCGGGTTGCGTCCTACCGCCGGATCGCCGACGGCCTGCGGCGCCGGATCGAGGCCGGCGAGTTCCCGCCCGGTGCCCTTCTGCCCTCCCGGGCGGCGCTGGCCAAGGAGTACGACGTCGGCGTCAACGTGGCCGCCGCCGCGGTCCGTCTGCTGGTGAGCGAGGGGCTGGCGCGCGGCCGGACAGGCCGCGGGGTGTTCGTGCGGGAGCGGGTCTCCGCCTCCACCATGGCCCGCTCCTGGACCCACGAACGGCTCCAGGGCCGGCTCGCCGTCCACCCGGCCCTGCGCCGCACCGGACCGGCCGCGGCCGGCGCGGACGACGACCCGGGCGCGGGCTCGGAACGCGGCGTGCCCTCGTCCCGCACCGAGGGCGCGAGCCCGGACATCGCCCGTCGGCTGGGCGTCCCGCCGGGCGAGCCCGTGATCCGCAGCGAGTACCAGCTCAGCAACGACGGGCTGCCGGCGATGATCTGCGTCAGCTGGGAGCCGCTGGAGATCACCGGTGGCACGCCCGTCTCGCTGCCGGGGGCGGGGCCCCTGGCCGGGGGCAGCGTCGTGGCCCGCATGTCGTACATCGGCATCCGGGTCACCCGCTCGACCGAGACCGTCACCGCCCGCCTCGCCACAGCGCGGGAGGCCGCCGCCCTGGACCTGGGCCGCGGCGCGGCCGTGGCCGCCATCGAACGCACCTACTACGCCGGCGAACGCCCCCTGGAAACAGCCGACCTGGTAATCCCAGGCGACCGCTTCCGCCTGGCCTACGAAATCCCAGCAGAACCACACCACTAAAAGGCAAGGGGCCAGTGCAGCGCGCCCTATAGGGGCGCGGGGCTGTGTCAATATGCGGCTCCGCCGCGTGGGCGCGAGCAACCCCAACGCACCCGCAGTCGACGACCAAGCATCAGCGCCTCCGCAACAGACTCGGACCGAGCAGGAAACCCCCAGAACAGCGCGCCCCTTAGGGGCGCGGGGAACTGCGCGACAAGCCCCAACGCACCCGCACCCGCCCGCCGCAGCTCAGCCCCAACGCACCCGACCGCCGCGCCCCCAACGCACCCGCACTTGACCGACGACCCCGCCACAACGCACCCGCCCGCCGCCCGCCGCGCGCAGCGCCAACGCACCCGACCGCCACCCCCGCCCACAACCCGCCGTAGAGTCACCCCCCGTGTCCCCGTCACCCGCCGACCCCCGCAGCCACCCCGCCCACCCCCTCTTCGCCCTGGTCGCAGGCAGTGAACGGCCCGACCGGGAAGCGGAACCACCGCTGCTCCTCATCCGCCGCTTCGACACCCCCTTCCTGCTCACCGCCTCCCTCACCGCCGGCGCCGGCTCCAGCGAACTGACCCTGGACCGGGGCAAGGTGGGCAAGGGCCGGATCGCCGAGTTCCGCCGGCTGTCCGGCCGGGCCGTCCTCGTCCTGCGGGACAAGCACCGGCTCGCCACCGGCGGCCCGGCCGCCGTACGCGCGGGCGCCGACTCCTTCGCCCGGTCCGTGATCTGGAGCGCCCCCGCCCTGCGCGAGGACGCCGACGGCGCCCTCGTGGACCCCGCCGGCCTCGCCCTGACCGACCTGCACGGCATAGCCGACCTGCTGCGCGAACGCGGCCAGGGCGACTACGCCGTGGACCCGGACGCGTCCTACCCGCTCCCCGCGGCGGCGGGCGCCCGCGGGGTCCGGCTGCCCGCGCTGCTCACTCTGCGCGGCCCCGGCACCGGCGCCGCGCTGCGCCGGGTCACCCCCGCGCCGGCGGCGCTCTCCCTGGTGCAGCAGGTCCATCTCGTACCGCTGCCCGACCCGCCGCTGACGGCCCGCCCCTACCATCCGGCCTCCGGCGGCTACGGCATCGGCCACGACGACCACGGTGACCGCGCGGCGGACGGCGTCCGTGGCATGGTCCAGCCCCGCTTCCGCCTGGAACCGGCCGACCCCGGGGCCGTGTCCGGCCCGGTGCGCACGCCCCTGGTGTTCCTCGTGGACCCCGCCGTCCCCGAGCCGTGGCGGTCGGCCGTCGTGGAGGGCGGCAACTGGTGGCGGGAGGCGTTCGAGTCCGCCGGGTTCCGGGACGCGTACCGGGTCGAGGTGGCCGCCGAGGACACCGACCTGGACGACCCGGCCCTCAACACCGTCTGGTGGGTGCACCGCGACGGCCGCGGCTGGTCCCACGGCCAGGCCCTGACCGACCCGCGCACCGGCGAGATCCTGCACGGCCGGGTACGCCTCGGATCGCAGCGCGTGGAACAGGTCACCGCGCTCGCCGAGGCGCTGCTCGCGCCCTACGGCCACCCGGACGAGGCCGCCCGGCTGGCCGCCGTACGCGAGACGGTCCTCGCCCGGATGCGGCTGCTGGCCGCGCACGAGATCGGCCACGCGCTCGGCTTCATGCACAACTTCGCGAGCACCGGCCACCCGCGCCCCTCGGTGATGGACTACCCGCACCCGCATGTCACCGTCGGCGCCGACGGCACCCCCGACCTCTCGCACGCCTACCCTTCGGGGCTCGGGCCCTGGGACCACTTCCTGGTCGCCCACGCCTACGGCCGGTTCGCGGACGAGTCGGGCGACCTCACCGCCGCCGCGGAGGCGGCCGGGCTCGCCCGGCTGCGCCGGGAGGCGGCGGAGCGCGGGCTCGCCTACCTCGCGGACGAGGACGCCCGCGGCCCGGGCGCCGCACATGCCGACGCCGCCGTCTGGGTGCCGCACCTGCCCGATCCGTTCGAAGCGCTCGACCAGGCCCTCGCGGTGCGCCGCGCGGCCCAGGCCGGTTTCTCCCGCGGGGCGGTGCCGCCCGGCCGGCAGACCGGCGAACTGGAGCACCGGGCCGCCCTGTTGCACCTCTACCACCGGCACCACCTGGCCGCGGTGGCGCGGCTCGTCGGCGGTGTCCGCTACGCCTACGCGCACGCGGGCGACGCCGTACCGGGCGCCGTCACCGGAACGCCCCCGGTCCCGGCCGAGGACCAGTGGCGGGCGCTGCGGGCGACCGCCGCGCTGCTGGACCCCGCCCAGTTGGTGCCGGATCCGGCCGTGCTCGCCGTACTGACGCCGCCCGGGATCCGTTACGAGCGGTCGCCCGAGTACGTCGACACCCGGGCGGGCCGCGTCTTCGACCCGCAGGCCGCCGTGGAGTCCGCGGCGGCCCTGGTCGCCGAGGCGCTGCTGGAGCCGGCCCGCCTGAACCGGCTGGCCTGGCAGCACGCCGCCGATCCCCGGCAGCCCGGCGTCAGCGATGTGCTCTCGGCCCTGTTCGCCGCGTCCTGGCACCCGGACACCGGCCCGGACCGCGCTGCGCGCCCCGCGTCCGGCGACGGCCCGGAGGCCGGCCCGGAACGGGAGGCGCTGGTCCGGGAGACGGCCGGCTGGGTCGTGGTCCGTCATGTCATGGCGGCCGTGTGCGACGGCGGACCGCACCCGCCGGTCCGTGAAGAACTCAAGGCGTCCCTGCGGAGCCTGGCCCACCGGCTGGCCGACGAACCCGGCGCCGCCGACCGGGACCCCGTCCGCGCGGCCCGCCGTCGCGAGACCGCCCGCACCCTGACCGGGTTCCTCGCCGACCCCGCCGCCGCCCGGCTCGATCCGCTGCCCCGAGTACCGCCCGGAGCCCCCCTGTGACCGCCGGCCCGGCCCACCGCCGCCAGCGGACCGCGGACTCCGGCAGAGTGTGTGCCGCGGCACTCGCGGCCGGCCGCCGGCCCGGCCACGAGCCGGGTGATGGCCCCCGTCACCGGGGGACCCGTTCCGTCACGGGACGATGTCGACGGTCGCCGAGTCGGTCAGGCCGCCCGACGTCACCGTGACGGTGACCGTCCCGGGACGTACGGCGAGGAGCGTGCCGGACGTCAGATCGAGCACGGCGCGTGTCCTCGGGCCGCGCGTGGCCGTGCGGACCTCTGAGGCGGACCGGGCGACGACGAGCCCGAAACCGCCGCCCCAGGTGACGCTGGCCGGGAAGCGCAGCGGGAAGGTGAGGCCGAACTCGCTGGTACCGGCCGTCGCGGAGACCGCCGCGCGGGAGCCCACCTGAATCTGCCCGGGCGCGGACAGCGCGATCTCGTCGATGAGCGGCCGGCTCTCGGCCTGGAGCCAGTCCCGGGTCTCCGGGCTCGGCCGTCCGGCCCTGATCCGGGCGGGGCGCGGATCGACGCCGACGTTCATCCAGCCGAAGAAGCCACCCTGATCGGGCGAGCTGTACGGCGTCTTGCCCACGGCCGGAGTGGTGACTTCCAGGACGCCGTCGGCGCGGGTGACCGACGCCGTGTGGGCGTGACCGGTGAACAGGGCGATCGGCTTCCCGGAGGTCTCCCGGAAGTCCGCGAGCCAGCGCTTGAGGAGACCGGCCTGCAACTGGTCCGACAACTGCGAGGACTCGGCCCCGGACGGGTCGTGCAGCGGGTGGTGGAAGGAGACCACCACGCCGGTGACCGACCGGTCCTCGGCGGCCCTGGCCAACTCGGCCTTCAGCAGCGGGACCTGCTCCCAGTCGGAGGTGCGCATGTCGCCGGTGTGGGAGTCCAGCAGGATGAACCGGGCCCCCTTGTGGTCGAAGACCTGCTTGTTCGGCCGGCCGGTCGCGGTCAGGAAGGCGTCGAGGCCCCCGGTGGCCGACAGTCCGGCCTCGTGGTTGCCGGGCGTCCAGTGGACCGGCAGCCCGTCCGGCACATGGTCCTTCAGCAGCCGGCCGGCGAGGTCGAAGTCCGCGGCGCCGTTGTTGTCCACGAAGTCACCGTTGATGAGGATGAAGTCGGGCTTGCTCGCGACCGCCTGGTCCAGCGCGAGCGCCGCCTGCCGGGCCGAGAAGGAGTCGGGCCCCGCCGCCGCGCTGACATGCAGATCGGACAGGACCGCGAACGTCCACCGGCCGTGCGGCAGGCCGTCCTGCTCGACGACACAGGGGTCCGGCGACGGTGCCTCGGTGACGTCCGGCTGCTGCCCGACCTGGGCGGTCAGCGCGTCGAACGTCAACTGCCCGGCGTTCTTGTTGCTCTGCGACGTCTCGGCGATGTAGACGCGCAGCAGGGTGACGGGGTCCGAGAAGCCGGCCGGCAGATCGCCGACGACCTGCCGCCAGCCCGTCCAGTCCACGGTGGTGCTGAACGTGAACGGCACGTTCGTGGTGCCCTGCGAGCGCAGCATGGCGCGCAGCCAGTGACCCCGCCCGTCCCCGTCGACCCACAGCGCCAGCCGCTTCGTCCCGGCGGGCAGGGTGATCGGGGCGGACGCGATCGCATAGGCCGCGGAGGTGCTGGGTCTGCCGGTGAAGTCGTAGATGAGGCGTACGGCGTGGTTGTCGGCGGGGGCGCCCGGCCGGTCGGGTGCCGCGACACTCTCCACCGACGCGGTGCCCTGGGCAAAGGCCGCGGTCCAGGTCTCGCCCGGTTCGAACGCGGCCAGCGCGACCTCGCTCAGGCCCACGGTCACCGCGAGCCTCGCCGTCACCCCGGCCACCGTGGCCGTGACGACCGTGGCCCTGGAAGCGGCGTCCGCGCCCGCGGTGATGCCGAGGCCGCCGTCCGGGCGCGGGGCCGCGCCGATCACGGAGGTGTCGTAGTCGAGCGTCACGTCATGGGCCGACACCGGGGCGTCGAACCCGTCGGCGTCGTATCCGACGAGGCCGACGGCCGCCGTAGCGCCGGGCTCGATCGTGACCGCGCGCTGCGCGAAGGCCAGCCGGTGCAGTGCGCCGACGACGCGCAGGTCGCTCTCGCCCCGGGCGCGGCCGGAGCGGGCGCGCAGCGTGCCCGCTCCCGGCTTGCCCGCGCGGAAGACGCCGTCGCTCGCCCGGCCCAGCGAGCCCGGGTGCGCGGTCCAGGTGACAAGGTGCCCGTCGATCGCCACGGGCGACCAGGTCTCGTCGTGGCCGGCGGCCTCGATGTTCAGGGTCAGTCCGGGAACCACCCGGTGGGCGCCGGGCCGCACGTCGAGTCCCCGCAGGACGCCGGACCCCTTCGGGCCGAACAGGCCGACGGCGTTGGGCACCGGCCGTCCGTTGCCGTCCGAGGGGGTGTTGACGACGCTCACGGCGGTGTCGCCCGCGTGCCGCGCGACCATCTCGGTGGAGCCGCCCCCGTCGAGCATGAACGCCTCGGTGGCGCCGAGACGCACCATCAGCTCGGCGGTGTCGTTGAAGCCGAGCCCCGCGGAGAACGCGGCCGAGCCGTCGATCGCGACGAGCAGCAGCCGGCGTCCGCCGTCCAGCCAGCCGATGACGGTGCGCGGCTTGAGCGCGTTGTTGTTGTCGTTGGACGGGAAGGTGATCGCCGTACCGCCGCGCACGAGCACCGCGTTGCTGCCGAGCGCCATGTACGGGGCGGAGGGGCTGTCGGTCTTCGGCTCGAACGTCACGGTGACGGCGTCGCCCTCGCGGGCGGTGGCCAGGGCGGCGGCAGCGGCGCCGCGGCCGAGGACGATCAGCCCGTCCTCCGGTACGGCCGTGTCGGTCAGCGCGGCGCTCACGGCGGTGATCCGGCCGTCCCTGACGACGAGTTCGGTGCACGGGCCCGCGCCCTGGATGAGCGTGCGGTTTCCGGGGCCCCACTGCGGGGTGAACACGGCGATGCCGTCGGCGGGCACGCCGGCGGAGTTGAGCGCGGCCAGCGGCCGTTCGGTTCCGGCCACCGTGACCGTGCCCGCGATGAGGAAGTCGGCGAGCCGGGCCACCCGGTCGGCGCCGACCGTCACGACGGTGGAGTGCTGGTTCGTTCCCTTGCGCAACCGGCCGCCGCGGACCTCGGGTCCGATGGCCGCGTTGGTCTCGGTGATGTCGAAGAAGTCGCCGTTGACGGCGGCGACCGCGCGCTGCGCGTCGGCGGCGGCGGAGACCGTCCGTGTCTCGCTCACCTTGCCGGCGACGAGGTCGACGCCGACCGACCTCTCGCCCAGATCGGCGTTGAGCACATGCACCCGGGTCCAGCCGCTGCGGCCGAAGGTGCTGAAGGTGGTGAGGACGATCCCGGGCGCCACGGGGCGGTCCACCCGGTCCACCTCGACGGACTCTCCGGGTACCGCCGTCCGGTACCGCGGGACGGGAAAGCCGAGGCGGCCCCGGCCCGAGCCGCCGGCAGCGGCGCCGCCGGCGGCGGGTCTGGATCCGCCCGGCCGGCCGGGATTCGCGGTGGCGACTCCACCGGGTGCGACGAGCGCGGCGGCGACCGCACCGACGATGAGTCCGCGACGGGTGAGGCCGGTGGTGTCGTGGTCACGTGAGTTCATGGCCGATGAAGCTATTCAGCCGCGGCAACACCCCCCTGAACGGCACATGGCTGCCCGGCGTTGCTGCGTTCCGCACCGGGCGGCCCCGTGTCACCGCGACCGCGCATCCGGTCCGCCGCAGAAGGCGGTTTCGAGGAGGGCGTGGGCCGTCGTGTTCTGGGAGGGGGTGGGGAAGATGCCGGACGGGTTGAAGGAGACGGCGAGTTGGCGCCGCCCGTCCGGGGTGCCGAAGCTGAGGGTGGTGGAGCCGTATGTGCCGCCGCCGTGTCCCCAGACGGTGGTGCAGGACAGGCGGGCGCGTTCCAGGCCCAGGCCGTAGCCGCCGTCCGGACCGAGGTCGACCGCGGTGGTCAACTCCCGCTGCTGGGCGGGCCCGAGGAGCCTGCCGCCGAGGAGGGCGGCGTTGAAGCGGGTCAGGTCGTCGGCCGTGGAGATCATTTCTCCGGCCGGCCCGGCGACGGACATGTTCTGCTCGGTGATGTCCATGGGTTTGTGCCGGGGCCGCAGGAGGTAGGCGCGGGCGTGCGGACCGGGCAGCCGGACGGAGGCGCCCGGCACCTGGGTGTGGGTGAGGCGGAGGGGCCGCAGGATGCGACGGGCCACTTCCTCGGCGTAGGTGCGGCCGGTCACCTTCTGGATGAGCAGGCCCGCCAGGAAGTAGTCGGTGTTGGAGTAGCGCCATCCGGTCCCGGGAGGGAAGTAGGGCGCGTGGCCCGGGTCGTCGGCGATGGCGACGAGTGCGGTGGGGGACCAGGTCCGCCAGCGGCCCGTCGACAGCCAGCGCTCCAGGGCGGCGGGGTCGGCGGGGTCCTCCAGGACGCGCGGGTCTTCGGTGTAGTCGTAGACGCCCGAGGTGTGATTGAGGATCTGCCGCACCGAGACGGCGTCGGCGTCGCGGACCACGCCGGGCAGGTAGCGGCCGATCGGGTCGTCGAGCCGGAGCCGTCCCTCTTCCGCGAGTTGCAGGACGACGGTGGCGACGAAGCTCTTCGTCACGCTGCCGATCCGGAAGGAGCCGTCCGGCCGCACCGGCAGCGGGCGGACGAGGCTCGAAGTACCCGCGCTGCCCCTCCAGACGGCGACGCCATGCTCGCGTACCTGTCCGAGGGCGGCCGTCGCGCCGTCGGAGACGAGCATGCCGAGGTGCCGCTGGAGTGATCCGGTGGCGGCCGGAGCCGGCGTCCGCTGCGCGGGCAGTGCCGCGGCGGGGCCCGCCGAGCAGGCCAGTGTCACGGCCACGGCCGCGGCAAGGCTCCGCAGCCGTCCGTGGACACGCTGAATGGGCATGAATGCGCCGTCCTTTCCTTCACCACGGTCTGCCCGTGGAGCGGCCGGCCGGGAATGCTCCCGGCCACCGGCATCCTCGGCCGAGGCACGGTCACGGTGCGTCCTTCCCCAGCGGTATCGCCCCCTGAGCGCTCCCCTGCCCGCGAACCCTGACATCCCTCAGGGCTCCGGCACGCCCCGCAACGGCCGCGCCGCGAAACGGAGCATGAGCGGACACCTCGCCGTGGCTCGGCACGCGCGCCTACCGTCGCAGCGCGGCCATCGCGATGCGCTCGGCGACCGGGTTCATCGACGTGCCCTTGGCGTCGGTGGAGTTGACCGAGTAGACCAGTGTGCGGCCCAGGTCCCGGGTGGCCGCCACCGCCGTGCTGTACCCGTAGCGCGCGCCTGACTTGAGCCAGTAGACGGTGTCGTCGTACGTGAACCGCTGGAGCCCGGCGCTGTAGGTGGCGCCGTCGATCCCCGGCGGGAGTGTGAACATCTCCCGCAGCTGCGGCTCCGGTACGATCCGCCCCCGGAAGAGCGCCGTGATCAGCCGCTCCAGGTCGGCGGTGGTGGAGATCATGTCGCCTGCCGCCCAGCGGTCCGACTGGTTCCAGTCCGTGACGTCCACGTAGCGCGTGGTCCCGTCGGGTCGCTTCACCAGCTGGTAGCCGCGGTTGTGCGGGCCGTGGATGCGTGGGTCGGTGCCCGGGAAGTATGTGTGGCGCATCCCGGCGGGGCGCAGCACCAGGCGGGTGGCCTCGTGCGCGTACGAACGCTCCGTCACCTTTTCGATCAGCATGCCCAGGATCGTGTAGTTGATGTTCAGATACTCCTGCCGCCGGCCCGGGCGGAACCCCGGGCCCTTCGCCACCGCCGACGCCACCACCCGGGCCGGGGTCAGCGTGTCGAAGCGGTGCGCGTACTGGTCCTCGAAGCCGTCGCCCCAGCCGTCGCCCGGCTGGATACCGCTGGTGTGGTTCAGCATCTGACGTACGGAGATCGGCTCGAACTCCGGGGTGAGCAGATGCGGCAGATAACGCTGGATCGGCGCGTGCGGATCGACCCTGCCCTCGGCCGCCAGCCGCAGCACGGTCGCCGCCGTCACCACCTTCGTCGTCGAGCCCGCCCGGAAGACAGCGTCGGGGTCCGCCGCCCGTCGATGCACCAGATCGTGCACGCCCGCGCTGCCCCGCCAGCGGCCGTCGAAGCCGCCGACCCGGACCAGCGCCGCGGTCGCGTCGGTACCGGGCAGACCGGCGAGCGCGGCGCGCAGAGCCGCGGCGTCGGGCCCGGCCGCCGTCGGCGCGGGGACGGGCGCGGCGAAGGCGCGGGCCGCCGGCCCGCCCGCCGCGACGGTCGGCGCGAGAAGGGCGGCGAGGACGGTGCGGCGGCCGAGCGGTTGCATACGGGGCTCCTCAGGAGGATCGGCGTCCAGGTCGTGGCGCCATCCTCCGGTGCCGGACCGCCCGCCGAATCGTCGGCGGGGAGGGCTTTCGACCCCGGCACACCCCCGACGAAATCCCCGCGCGCAACGCCACTTTGTCGGGGCCGGCCCCTAGGGATCCGCTTTCATCGGCCCCCTCACGGTGTCCCTTGAAAGCCGGTGCCGACAGCAGTCAGTGGCCCGGCCCCGCGGTGAGAGACCGCCTCCGTGGCGCGACGTGCGAACCATGTTGATCAGGGCCCCTCGGCGGTCCGGTCGGGTGGCGTGGGGTGGTGGGGGAATCCCCAGCGGGCGGCGATGGCGTGCACGGGGGTGGTGTTCCGGCCCCGGTCGGCGAGGTCCTGGCGGGCGCGTTCCAGACGCCGGGGGCCGACGCGCCGCGGGCCTTGGAACACCGACCGCCCTCCCGCCGCTGGGAGATTCCCCCGTGGACGACCCGGGCCGGGGCGGCGACCCCGGCCCCCCACGACCCCGGCCGCTACGACTCCACCGCTACGACCCCCGGTCGCCACGGCCGTGGCCGCCCCGTGCCGCTTCGGGGCGTTGGCGCTGCCCCGTGCGCGCGGGACCCGTGCGGTCCGGTGGTCGCCGTCGGCCGAAGTCGATGGGCGGCCGGTGGACGTCGCCGTGTTCCTAGCGTGTCGGGTGGTCCGGGGGCCGGCGTCCGGAAGATCATTCCGCTGATTGTCCTCAGGCCAACCACCGGCGTTCACCTGAGGTGCCCAGGATTCGCCATGGGCATGCCCGATTTGGTGCGCGGTGTGCCCCTCACTTTCCAAGCGATCAGGAAGGACGGCTGCTGATGCGGCCAACACAGCGGCGAAGATGGCAGGGCGGTGGAACCGGCGGGCGCCGGCTCGCGGGCGCCGTTCTGACCGCGCTCGTCCTGGTGGGCGGAAACCTGACGGTGGCGTACGCCGACACCGACGCGGACCGGCGTGCCACGGACAAGAAGGACGCGCCGAGCCAGGGCGCGACCACCCTGCCCACCCTCAGCCCAGGCGAGGGCGCATACCTGGAGGGCACCCAGAAGGCCGCGGCCACGCCGACCCTGGCCGGTGACTCCGTGACGCGGCTCGCCGTCGACGGCAAGGCGATCGACGCCGAGAAGACGGTAGGGGTGTCCCGGCTGAGCTTCGACGTCGGCTCGAACTCGACGGAGGCTCGCTACCACAACTACGTGCTGGTCAACGGCGAGTACCGCGCGGGCATCGGCGACCTCGTCAACGAGCGCGGCACCATCGAGATCCCGAACGACCATCTCGTCAAGGGCGAGAACAAGATCCAGATCTTCGCCGGCACCGTCGAGACCTCGTGCGGCACCAACCATGACGACTTCGTGCTGTCGGACATCCAGCTGACCCTGCTCGGCGAGGTCGCGGACGGCGAGGAGAACGAGTACACGTACTCCTTCGGCGACGGCAACTGCGGCTCCAACAGCGCGCTGCTGAAGGAGGCGACGCTCAGCTTCTTCGTCCTGGGCGACCCGCAGGGCACCACCGGCCTGCAGGCCGACCTGGACACCACCCGGCTCGCCAACGGCGAACACACCCTCACCGCGACCACCGCTTCGCGCAAGACGGTGACCAACAAGGTGACCGTCAACAACGCCCCGGCGGGCGCCCCCCGGCTGCTGCCCAAGGACGGCACGCTGGTCAAGGGCGGACAGCCGGTGTTCGCCACCTTCCCCGCGGGCGCCGACGGTCAGCTGTCCTCGCTGACCGTGGACGGCCACAAGCCCGTCTCCACGCCCCAGTTGGGCAACGGTGCGGCCACGTTCTCCTTCGACGTCGGCGCCAACTCGCTCGACGACAAGTACGACAACCACCTGCTCGTCAACGGCAAGCGGATCGACCTGGGCGGCACCTGGGTCAGCCAGCGGGTGGACATCGCGATTCCCGCGCGGTACCTGGTGCCCGGTGACAACACCATCAAGGTCGTCACCGGCCCGTACAAGGAGAGCTGCGGCAACAACCGCGACGACTTCGACATCTCCGCTCTGCGCCTCGCCCTGGACGGCGCCACCGTCACCGGCAAGGACATCGCCGCGTCCTACGCGATGGGCGATGGCGCCTGCGGCAGCGCCACCGACCGACTGCACGAGGCCGAACTCCACTACACGATCGACGCCCCGGCCGTCGCCGTCACCGACACGCTCGGTTCCGGCGACGCCACCCTCGGCTTCACCGTGGGCAGCAACTCGATCGAGGCCCGCTACCAGAACTACCTCCTGATCAACGGGCAGAAGCTCGTGCTGGACGCCGACTACGTCGGCCGGCACGTCGACCTGACCTTCCCCAACGAGTGGCTGGTGCCCGGCTGGAACACCATCGACGTCGTCACCGGCACCTACGCCACCTCGTGCGGCGACAACCGGGACGACTTCGCGCTGTCCGGCATCACGCTCACCCCGCTCGGCGGCACCGCCGAGGGCCGCATGGTCAAGGGCTCCTACAGCTTCGGCGACGGCAACTGCGGCGACAACGTCAACCCGCTGACCGAGATCGACCTGGAGTTCTTCGTGGACGGCCCGGCCAAGGGCGTCCGCGCCGACCTCGACACCGCGAGGATCGAGGACGGGCGGCACACGCTGGCCGCCACCTCGAAGTCCGGCAGGACGGCCACCCGCGTCCTGGTCACCGACAACTCGGCGCCCGAGGTCGCGAGCAGCACCCCGAAGGCCGGTCAGCGGATCACCGCGTCGGTCGTGCTCGGCGTGCAGATGAAGGACTTCTCCGGCGTGGTGAACGGCCCGGACATCAAGCTCGACGGCAAGGCGGTCAAGGCCGGTGCCGCGATCGGGCCGGGCCTGTCCGCGGGAGCGCACACCCTGTCCGTGACCGCCACCGACTCTTTGGGCAACACCGGCACCCGCGAGGTGAAGTTCACCTCCGCCGGCATCCCGGACACCCCCGCACAGCTGACCCCGGCCTCCGGCACCACCGACGCCGGCCGGAACGTCACGCTGTCCGCGAAGGTGGCCGAGCCCGACGGCGGCGAGGTGACCGCCACGTTCTCCGAGGCCGAGATCCTTACCCCGAACCAGGTGTACCAGGGCACGGCCACCGCCGTCCCGACCACGCTGAGGGTCAAGGGAGAGAAGAAGGTCAAGGCAGGGCATCTCGCGCCTGCCGACGGCAGGACACTCGCCGCGCCGTCCTCCTCCGACGTCACCTTCCAGCGGTTCGATGTCCAGGTCAAGGGCCACGTCGACCAGCCGGTGCTGCGCTGGGAGGGCGTCATCGACCCCGAGCGCCTGGCCTCGCTGCGGGCGTGGAACAACGACACCGGCCAGTGGGACGTCGTCAGCAGCGCCCGCGGCGCCGCCGAGGGCAACACGCAGCTCACCGCCGTACTGGACCGTGTGCACGTCGACCGCCAGCAGGTGCACGTCATGGTGACGGGCGAGGACCCGTTCGCCGACGACATCGACGCCGGTGACCCGGACTCGTTCGCCGACCCCGGCTCGTACGACTTCTCGATCGTCCACTACACCGACACGCAGTATCTGTCCGAGGGCGCGGTGGAACAGGAGACGCCCGAGGAGCGCGCGGTCTGGGAGAAGGCGTACGGGGACGTCGCCCGCTGGATCGTCGACAACAAGGACAAGCGGAAGATCGCCTATGTCGCCCACACCGGCGACATCATCGAGAACAACATCCGCAAGCCCGCCGACGAGGCCACGCGGAAGCAGGTCGTCGGCGAGCTGGAGGTGTCCTCCAGGCAGCAGAAGATCCTGGACGACGCGGGCATCCCGAACGGTGTGATCGCGGGCAACCACGACAACCAGTCGGGAACCGAGAACGGTCCGGACGCCCTCTACAACAAGTACTACGGCCCCGACCGTTACCAGGCGCTGTCACAGGGCTGGGAGCACGCCAGTTACGGCGGACCCTGGCGGGCCGGCGACAACCAGAACCACTACGACCTGTTCTCGGCCGGCGGCCAGGACTTCGTGGTGGTCGGCCTGTCCTACGGTGTGACCCGCGAGGAGGCCGAATGGGCCGACTCGGTCTTCAAGCGCTTCCCCGACCGCAACGGCATCCTGCTCTCGCACGACTACCTCGCGCCCAGCACCCACGCCGACGGCCGCGGGGCCCCGTTCTCCGCGCCCGACGGTTCGATGCTGTTCAAGACGGTGGTCCAGGACAACCCGAACGTGTTCCTGATCCTCGCCGGTCATGAGCACGGCGTGGGCACCAACGTGAAGCCGAAGGTCGGCGAGATCGGCCACGGCGTGGTCGAACTGCTCGCGGACTACCAGTTCTACACGGTGTCCGCCGACCGGCTCGGGCTCACCGAGATCGGCGGCTACAAGCCCGAGGACCAGTTGCAGTTCGGGGCGAGCTTCTTCCGGCTGCTCCAGTTCGACGTGGCACGCTCCGAGCTGACCGTCGACACCTACTCGCCGCTGCTCGACGAGTTCGGCGCCACCGAGTACGACACCGACCACCGCTACGACGGCACCGAGGACAACATGGTGCTGCCGATCGACCTCAACTCCCGCAGGACGACCTTCGAGACCGACTCTCTCGCGCTGTACGACCCCGTCAGCGTCATCGGACGTACGAAGGTCACCTCAGGTCAGGTCGCCTCGGTGACGTGGCGGAACCTCAAGCCCGGCTCCACGCACGCGTGGTTCGTCACGGCCCGCTCCGCCGGCGGCGGTGTCACCGCCTCCGAGCCGAGCGTCTTCGTGACGAAGGACGCACACGGCCGGCCCGGCACGTGGAACGCGGACACGCCCTACTACGAGTGGTTCGCCCCGCCCGGGGGCCGGCGCTGACCGGCTGACCGCCGGCGGCGCCCGGCGGTGGTCGTCCGCCGTCCCGGACCCGCGCGGTCCGGGGCGGCGGACCCACGCTCCCGTCCCCCCGCCCCGGATCGCGGCGACGGTTCACCGCCGTGATCCTCCGCCACGAGAACCGAGCCCGCCATGCATCCGACACCCCCTGCCCGTACCCGCGCGCCCCGGCCCGGGCCGCGCGGCGCCCTGCGCTCCCTCTTGACCGTCCTGGCCGTCCTCGCCGCGCTGCTCGGCGCCGGTCTGCTCCAGGCGGCACCCGCCGCCGCGCACGACGCCACCTCCACCGCCTACGCCGAGGTCGGCGGCAGCGCGGCCCGTCCCGAGGCCACCCTCGACCTCGAATACGACCTGCTGATGAAGTCGGCCTGGCTGTACGCCGATGCCTACGACGCGAAGGGCCGGGCCGAGCAGTTGCGCCAGCTCGGGCTGAACGCCCGGGCGGTGTCCGAGTACGTCACCGGGCGCTTCGCGATCACCCGGGACGACGCGGCCTGCACACCGCGCACCGTGGGCGACGCGGACATCCGCGTCCGCGGCGCACGCCCCTACGCCGTGCTCACCCTCGCCTTCACCTGCCCGGCCGGCGCCACCGGTCCGGTCACCGTGTCCAGCGCGCTGTTCCCCGACGCCGAGAGCTTCGTGCACAGCACGCGGACGATCGTGCACTACGACATCGACGGCGGCCGTGGCTCGCAGATCCTCACCGTCACCGAGCCCTCCGTCACCGCCGCCGCGGCCCGGGGCCAGGAGTCCCACCAGGTCCGGGAGTTCTTCCTGCTGGGCACCGAACACCTGCTGTTCGGCCTCGACCACATCCTCTTCCTGCTCTCGCTGCTCATCGGGGCGCGCAGTCTGCGGGACATCGCGCTCACGGCGACCGCGTTCACCGCCGCGCACAGCATCACGTTCCTGCTGGCCGCGTGCGGCGTCGTGGAGGTGCCCGCCGCTGTGGTGGAGCCGGTGATCGCCGCGTCCATCGCCGTCGTCGCGATCGCCGGCTTCTGGCTGCGTGACCGCACGGACAACGCACGCTGGCGACTGCCCACCGTCTTCGTCTTCGGTCTCGTGCACGGCCTGGGCTTCGCGGGGTCGCTGGGCATCGACGAAAGCCGGTCCTGGGAACTGCTGTTGTCGCTCCTCAGCTTCAACGTCGGCATTGAGGCGGTGCAGTTGGGCATCATCCTCGTGGTCTTCCCGTTGCTGCTCCTGCTGCGCCGGTCACCGGTCCACCGCTGGGCGCTGCCGGCCCTGACCGCACCCATCGTGCTCGTCAGCCTCTACTGGTGCTGGGACCGGGTGGCGATCAGCGCCTGACGCCCGCCGTCCCGAACAGTCGTGAGCGGTCCCCGCCGCGGGTAGCACTGAGTCACCACGGCACACCGCATGGTGCCGACCGTGCCGGGTGCCGACGATGACGATGGGGAGGCCGGGTGGACAGCTCGGGACCAGGGGACTTACGCGAGACGGTCACGCTGGGCGTCGAGGAGGAGTTCCTGCTCCTCGACCGCAAGGCGTACCGGCCGGTGGGGCGGGGCAGTCAGGTGCTGGAGGCCGGCCGGCGGCGGTTGCGGCCCGGACAGCTGGTGCCGGAGATCTCCGAGGCGATGGTGGAGACGGTCAGCGACGTGTGCGGCACCGGCGCCCAGCTGCGCGGGGAACTCGTGCGGCTGCGCGGGGCCGCCGCGCGGGCCGCGGGGGAAGCGGAGTGTCTGCTGCTCGCCTCGGGAACCTCGCCGCTCGGGCGGAGCGGACCGGGGACCGAGGACGATCCTCCGGAGGTACCGCCGCTGCGCCGGCACCCGCGGTATCTGCGCATCCGGGAGCGGTTCGGGCCGCTCGTGCGCGACCAGGGCGTGTGTTCCTGTCATGTTCATGTAGGTGTGCCGGATGTGGGCACCGCCGTCGCGGTCGTCAACCATCTGCGCCCCTGGCTGCCGCTGCTGCTCGCGCTGACCGCCAACTCGCCCTACTGGAACGGCGCCGACACCGGATACGCGAGCTGGCGCACCATGCTCTGGCGCCGCTGGCCCACGGCGGGACCGCCCCCCGTGCTGCGTTCCGCCGAGCACTACGAGGAGGTCGTCCGGACCCTCGTGGCCAGCGGCGCGGCCCAGGACCCGGCGATGGTCTACTGGTACGCCCGCCCGTCGCGGCACGTACCGACCGTCGAGGTCCGCGTCGCCGACGTACTGCCGACCGTGGCCGAGACGGTGGCCTACGCGCTGGTGGTGCGGGCCGCGGTCGTCCGCGCCCGCGCCGCGGTCCGGGCGGGCGTTCTCCCGCCGCGGGTGGAGCAGGACGTGCTCGTCGCCGCCTGCTGGCAGGCGGCGCGCGAAGGGGCCACCGGAGAACTGCTGGACCTGATCGGGGGCTCGGCCCCCGCGGCCACCCCGGTCGTGCGGCAGATCGAGACGGCGCGCCGCCTGCTCGGGCCCCATCTGCCGGACCGCGGCGAACAGGCGTTGGTGAACGCCTGGCTGGACCGGCTCGCCGAGGAGGGCGGCGCCGCCGACCGTCAGCGGGCACTGCACCGCGGCACCGGCCGCCTGGACGGGCTCGTCGAGCACCTGACCCTCGCCGATCCGGCCCATGCCCCCGAAGCGGCCCGCGGGACGCTCTCCCGCTGCGCGCCGCCCGTGTCCGACCCCAAGGAGGCGACCTGACCGACGGGCCACCCGCGTCCGCCCCGCAGGAGACGGCCTGACCGAGCGGGCGTGCCGCGCGGACCCGCGCTCACCCGCCGGGGCAGTTCCCGTCCGTGGCCCTCGACCGCCATCCGCCGACGGACACGGTCACGGTCACCGTCACCGTACCGGCGGACGGTCTGCCGATGCGGTGCGCCGCGGCCACCGTACAGACCAACTGCCGCGTCGCGAGGCGGGACAGCCCATCGATGCCGCCGGGGAGCCGGACCGTGAGCGTGTCGCCCTTCACCGACACGGTCGCGGTGTCCGCCGGCACGCTCGGGGTGGCCGCCGGCACCGTCGGGGTGTCCGCGGGTACGTCGAAGATCCCGCCCGGCGCCGGGGGCATGGCGGTCGGTGTCCCGGGCACTTGGGTGGTCAGGCTCTCGAGCACCTCGGCGGGCGTCGGCCCGCCGAAGAGCAGATCCAGGGCCGCCTGGACGTCCCCGGGGCTGCCGGTCGTGCGCGGCACCGCGACGAGCGCCCCGTCGCGGACGAAGTACACCGGTGTCACCGGTACGATGCCGCTCGCCGGACCGCCGGCCTGCACCACCCCGGTCGCGGGAATCCCGCAGGCGGAGAGCGCGAGGAGTGCCGGCGCGAGCAGCGGCATGAGCCGGCGGGTGGCCCTCATGTCCGGTTCTCCTCGGGCACGTTGTCCCGCCGCAGCGGGATTTCCACGGTGAACAGGGCGCCGCCCGCCGGATGGTTCGCCGCGCGGACGGTGCCGGCGTGCATACGGACGTTCTCGGCGGTGATCGACAGCCCGAGCCCGCTGCCCTCGGAGCGGGTCCTCGCGCTGTCCGACTTGTAGAACCGCTCGAAGACATGCGGCAGTACGTCGTCGGGGATGCCGGGTCCGCTGTCCCGCACCTCGATGACCGCGAGGCGTTCGGCCCCGGCGGTGTCGCGCGCGTGGAGGCGCACCAGCACCGGACGGGCGCCGTGCCGCAGGGCGTTGCCGACCAGATTGGCTACGACCACGTCGAGGCGGCGCGGGTCGACGCGTCCGCGCAGCGTGTCGGGCGGCGGCAGGTCCGTCTGCACCGTCTCGGACCAGCCGCGGGCGGCGAGCGTACGCCGCACGGACTCGGCGAGATCGATCTCGTCCAGGTGCAGCACCGCAGCGCCCGCGTCGAACCGGGACATCTCCATCAAGTCGTCGACCAGGCGGGCCAGTTTCACGGTCTCCTCACTGATCAGCCGCACCGCGGTGGCCGTGTCCGGATCGAGGCGGGCGGCGTCCTCGTCCAGCACGTCGGTGACCGCCGACATGGCGGCCAGCGGAGTGCGCAGTTCGTGCGAGACGTCCGCGGCGAAGCGGCGGGCCCTGGCCTCCATCTCCCGCAGCTCCGCCACCGACGCCTCCAGCGCGGCGGCCGTCTCGTTGAACGTGTGCGACAGATCGGCGAGTTCGTCGGAGCCGTTGACCGCGAGCCGGGTGTCGAGGCGGCCCTGGGCGATGCTGCGGGTGGCCTGGCGCAGCGCCCGCACCGGCAGCAGCACACCACGGGCGGCCAGCAGGGCGAGCGCCACGGCGAGGACGAGCGCCGGCACCAGGGCGCGCTCGACGGCGGTCACCAGGGCGTCGACGTACGCCTGCTCGGTGGTCTGCGCAACGACGAGGAACACCCGCACCCCGGACAACGTCTGCCGCCCGTCCGGGGCGTCGAAGGCGACGGACATGCCGACGACCAGTGAGGTGCGCCCGTCCCTGCGCACCCGCTGGAAGACGGTGGCCCGGCTGGACCCGACGGCCTCGCGCACGGCCGGCGTCAGCTCCTCGAAGCGGTCGCCGGTTATGGAGGCCGCGCTCAGTTCCCGGAAGGTGACCAGCACACGCCAGTGGCCCTGCCCCTCGGTGGCCGCCACGTCGGACGCGAACCGCTGCAACGCCGGCTGGTCGGGCGGGAAGCCGAGTTCGGGGGCGCGCTCGCTCACCTGGGTCCGCAGCTGTCTGATCACGGCGTCCTGGCTCTGCTGGAGCACTCCGGTGCGCGCCTCCCGGAAGGTCAGGGCGCCCGTCGTGGTCGCGGCGACGGTGGCGACGAGCCCGAAGCCGACCACCAGGCGTGGCCGAAGACCGCGTAGTCGGGGCGCCCTCACCGGGCGGCGAAGCGGTAGCCGAAACCGCGCACGGTGTGGATGTAGCGGGGTGCGCGCGGCGGCTCGTCCAGCTTGGTGCGCAGCCGTTTGACACAGGCGTCCACCAGGCGGGCGTCGCCGTGGTAGTCGTGCTCCCAGACCGCCTCCAGCAACTGCTGCCGGCTGAACACCTGGCCGGGTGAGGCGGACAGGGTGAGCAGAAGGCGCCGCTCGGAGGGGGCGAGCGGTATCGGCACGCCGTTCAGGGTGACGGTGAGCCCGGCCCGGTCGACGGCCAGGTCCCCATAGGTGTCGATCTTCGGCAGGGCGGGGTCGGCGGACGGCCCGCCGGCCCGGCGCAGTACGGCGCGGATGCGTGCGTCGAGCACCCGCGCCTGCACGGGCTTGACCACGTAGTCGTCGGCGCCCGCCTCCAGGCCGACCACGATGTCCACCTCGTCGCCCCGCGCGGTCGCCATGATGATCGGCAGCGTCTGGTCGACGGCCCGTATGCCCCGGCACACCTCAAGGCCCGGCATGCCGGGCAGCATCAGATCGAGGACGACGATGTCCGGCCGGAAGGACCGCAGCCGGTCCATCCCCTCCTCGCCGGTGCCGGCGGCGACGACGTCATGGCTCTGCCGGCGCAGGGCCAGGGTGACGCCCTCGCGGACGGCGCGGTCGTCTTCGATCAGCAGTACACGTGGCATGGGCCCAGTATCGGTATGCCGTGCGCCCGGCCGGAAAACTGTTACCGGTTGATCATATAAGCGCGCCCACGGGCGAGCGTTATCGATCCGTTATGTATCGGGCCAAGATCGATCACATTGCGGTCACACCGTGAACCATCGTGACTGCGTACCAAGGAAACTCGCCCGGCTCCCGTCGTCGCCGGAGCGGCCCGGCGCCCACCGCCGCGCGGAGCGACAAGCGGCGCGGGAGCAGGCGTGCGAAGAGGCACCCGAAACGGCAGCTGGCCGGCGGGCTTGCCGCGCTGGCCGCCCTCGCGGCCGCCGGCTGTGCGGTGGTGGCCTGGCCGCCGTCCGACCCGCACCACCCGACGGCGGCGGACGCGTCCGCCGGGCACACCCCACCGGCGCCCCGTTCCCCGGGACCGTCCGCACCGGCACCGAGCGCCACGGCCTCGGCGAGCGCCCGCGCCGAGGACCCCGCGCCCACCCGCGGCTCCGGCGCGGACATCCCCCTCAAGGGGCCGGGCACGTTCGTCACCGCGCCCGGCGAGAGCGGCGAGGCCGGCACGGGAAAGGTGCTGCGCTACCGGGTCGAGGTGGAGAACGGCATCGACGTGTCCGCCGCCGGCGCCGCCGCGCAGGTGGAGCGCATCCTCAGCGATCCGCGCGGCTGGACGGCCGACGGACACTCGGCGTTCCGACGGGTCGCCGACGGCCCCACCGACTTCGTGGTCCGGATCGCCACACCGGGAACCGTCGACGACATCTGCGGACAGTACGGCCTGGACACCGGCGGCGAGGTCAACTGCAGCGTCGACCGCAACGTCATGGTCAACCTCAAACGCTGGGAGCAGGCGACCCCCGTCTACGCGCACGACGTCACCGCCTACCGGGCCCTGATCATCAACCACGAGGTGGGGCACTTCCTCGGCCACGGCCACGTCACCTGCCCGGGCAAGGGGAAACCGGCCCCCGCGATGATGCAGCAGATCAAGGGCATGCACGGCTGCGTCCCCAACGTCTGGCCGTACGACACCGAGGGCCACCTCATCACCGGCCCGTCCGTCCCGTGACCACGCCGACGTCCCACCGGCCCACCGCGAGCGCCCGGACCCGAGCCGCCCCACGGCCCGGGCGCGGACCGCCCGGCGAAGGCCGCGGCCGAGGACGCCACCGCCGCGGGCCGGCAGACGCACCTTCCCACCCCAGTCCCTTCCTGAGGAGTTCAGTTGAGATTACGTCCACGATCCAGACGTGCGGCCGCGGCGGCCGCCCTCGCCTCCGCGGCACTGGTGCTCAGCGGGCTTCCGGGCACCGCGGCCGAGGCCGCACCGCCCGGCGACCCGGCCCGCACCGCGGGCGCCTCCGATACGTCCACCGTGGTGAAGACGGTCACCCTGATCACCGGCGACCGGGTCCTGATGGACGGCGCCGGCCGGGTCACCGGTGTGGAGCGGGCACCGGGCCGGGAAACCATGCCGTTCTCTGTGCGGGAGACCGCCGGGCACACCCGTGTCGTGCCAGGCGACGCGGAACTACTGCTGGCCGAGGGCAAGCTGGACCAGCGGCTGTTCGACGTGACGCAGCTGGCGGCGGACGGCTACGACGACGCGGGCCGCGGCGACCTGCCGCTGATCGTCACGTTCCGGGGCCGCAAGGCCCCCTCGACGGCCCCCTTCACCGGGGCCGGGGCACGGCTGGGCCGACACCTGACCGCCGTCAACGGCAGGGCGATGCGCCCGGCGAAGAAGCGTGCCACCGCGTTCTGGAACGCCGTCACCGGCACCGCCCGCACCCGGGCCACCGGCCGCGGCGCGCCGGCGCCCACGGAGTTCACCGACACCACGGCGGTGGCGAAGGTGTGGCTGGACGGCAGGCGCAGGGCCACCCTCGACAAGAGCGTCCCGCAGATCGGCGCACCCACCGCCTGGGCCGCAGGCTACGACGGCACCGGCGTCAGGATCGCCGTACTGGACACCGGAGTGGACACCACCCACCCCGACCTGGCGGACAAGGTGACCGCGCAGCGGGTCTTCTCCGGCACCGCGGACCCCGGCGACAAGGTCGGCCACGGCACCCATGTGGCCTCCATCGTGGCCGGCACCGGAGCCAAGTCCGGCGGCCGGTACAAGGGGGTCGCACCGGGCGCGACGATCCTCAACGGCAAGGTCCTGGACGACAACGGCTTCGGCATGGACTCCGACATCATCGCCGGCATGGAGTGGGCGGTGGCCGAGCACGCCGACATCGTCAACCTCAGCCTCGGCGGCGATGACACACCCGGCACCGACCCGATGGAGGAGACCGTCGACCGGCTGTCCGCCGAGACGGGCACCCTGTTCGTCGTCGCGGCCGGCAACTCCGGTGAGTCGGGGGAGCGGACGGTCGGCTCGCCAGGCAGCGCGGACGCCGCGCTCACCGTCGGCGCCGTCGACAAGTCCGACCGGCTCGCCGACTTCTCCAGCCGTGGTCCGCGCCTCGGCGACAGCGGCGTCAAACCCGACCTGACCGCGCCCGGCGCCGCCATCACCGCCGCCGCGGCCGCCGGCAGCGCCTTCGAGGACTCGTTCCCCTCCGGCACCCCCGGATACGCCACCCTCGACGGCACCTCCATGGCCACCCCGCACGTCGCGGGCGCCGCCGCGATCCTCGCCCAGCAGCACCCCGACTTCAGCGGCGAGCGCCTGAAGGCGGTACTCACCGGCTCCGCCGCGCCCGGCTCGTACAGTTCCTTCCAGCAGGGCACCGGACGCACCGACCTGGTCCGGGCGCTCGACCAGAAGGTCGTCACCGAGCAGGGCCCGCTCGGCTTCGGCACCCAGCAGTGGCCGCACGACGACGACCAGCCCGTGACCAAGCGGCTCACGTACCGCAACCTCGGCACCGAAGCGGTCACCCTGGACCTGTCCGTCGACGCCTACTCGGTGGACGGCAGGCCCGCCGCCGAGGGGATGTTCACCGTCGCCCCGCGCCGGCTCACCGTCCCCGCCGGCGGCGAGGCGAGCGCCGACGTCACGGCGGACACCCGGGCCGGCAGCGCCGACGGCACGTTCGGCGGCTCCGTCGCCGCCGCCTCGGCCGACGGCACGGCGCGGGTGCGCACCGCCGTCGGAGTGGAGCGCGAGGTCGAGTCGTACACCCTGACGCTGAAGCACGTCGACGAGGACGGCAGGCCGACCGGCGACGCCGTCACCCAGGTCATGGGCTACGACCGGGAGTTCTACGCCGACTACGCCGACGAGCGGGACGGCGAGGTCTCGGTGCGGCTGCCCAAGGGCGAGTACAGCCTCAGCGGCGTCATCCACCCCTCCACCTCGTCACCCACCCATGCCGTACTGGTGCGGCCGCGACTGCGGCTTGACGCGGACACCACCGTCACCGTCGACGCACGCCAGGCACGGCCGGTCCGGATCACCGTGCCCGACCAGGCGGCCGAGAACACCGACGCGACGGTCGCGGTCGGCTTCGACCGGGCCGAGGGGCTGCCCGCGGCCCGGCTGCAGTACGTGCTGCCGGCCTTCCAGGGCACCGGCTTCGGGCAACTCGGCCCCGAACTGCCCGCGAACGAGGCGTTCGCCCAGTACTCCGGCGCCTGGAGCCGACGGGACCGGGCGGGCCGGCCCGTCACCTACCACGCGTCCTGGGAGCGCACCGGATGGCTGGGCGGCTTCTCCGCCGACGTCCGCCGGGACCGGCTCGCCGAGGTCGACCTCCAGGCGGGCGCCCCGATCGAGGGCCGCAACGTCCAGGTCATGGTGTCCCCGCACCTGCGCGACGGAGGCTTCGTCAACGGCTACCAGGACCTGCGCGACAGCCTGCCGCTGCACGGCACCGACTACATCCTCGACAACGGCGTCCCGTGGTCCGTCCGGATGTGGCAGACCGCGGGCGAGGGCGACGACAAGCGCTTCGAGTCCTTCCTGATGCGGCTGCCCCGCACCTGGGAGGCCGGACGCCGCTACACCGAGCGGTTCAACGTCGGCGTCTTCGGCCCGGCCCTGACCGACTCCGCCGATGCCGGCCCGGCCCTGGGGTATCCCGGTGCCGTGCGCAACGGGAACGTCGTCAGGGCCTATCTGCCCCTGTTCGGCGACGGCACCGGACACTGGGGGGAGAGCGGCTATACCTCAGCGCACAGCTCCCTGCGGGCCGACGGCGAGGAGATCGCCGACGAGTACGGCATCCCGCCGACCGACGGCGTCACCGAGTACACCGTGCCCGCCCGGGACAGCGGCTACGAGCTGACCCTGGACGCCTCCCGCGACCCCGCGGTGTACCCGGTCAGCACCCGCATCAGGGCGCAGTGGACGTTCCGGTCCGCCCGGACCCCCGCCGACGGGTGGACCGCGCTGCCCCTGTCGGTGATCCGCTTCTCCCCGCGGCTGACCCTGTCCAGCACGGCGAAGGCGGGCGAGCGGTTCGACGTGCCGTTCAGCATCGAGGGTGCGGCCGCCGGACAGCGGCCCGCGAAGCTCGCCTTCGAGGTCTCCTACGACGAGGGGGCCACCTGGCGGCCCGCCACGGCCGCCGGCACCGGGCACCTGTCGCTCAGGCACCCAGCGAAGGCGGGCTCCGTCTCGCTGCGCGCCCATCTGACCGACCGTGACGGCAACACACTGACCCAGACCATCGAACGCGCCTATCTCACCACCTCGTAACCGGCCACCCGCCGCCCCGGCCCCGCCAGGCCGCCCGTCACTCCGGGCGGGGCCCTCGGCGGGCGCCGGTGCCGGCGGCACGGACGGGGCGGAGGTGTCTCCCCCGAGGGGGCTCCTACCAGGCCACCGGCAGTTCCAGGGGGAAGCGGCGGATCGTCGCCGTGTCCCACTTCACCTCATGCGGCGCCACCGCGAGCCGCAGTTCGGGGAAGCGCTCCAGGAGCCGCCCGACGGCCACTTCGAGCTCCGCCATGGCGAGCGGCATCGCGATGCACCGGTGGCCGCCCCAACCGAACGCCATATGGGGCGCGTTGGGCCGGTCCACGTCGATGGCGTGCGGGTCCGGGTAGCGCTTCGGCTCGCGGTTGGCCGTCAGGTACGACACATGGACGAAGTCGCCCGCGCGGATCAGCACACCGTCCAGTTCCACGTCCTCGAGGGCCACCCGGGGAATGCCGACGCCCTTGCGGAACGGGATGTAGCGAAGCAACTCGTGCAGCACATCGGTGAGTTTCCCGGGGTGGTTCCTGACGTGTTCCATCAGCTCGGGCCGGGTGAGCAGCAGGAACATGATGTCGCTGATCTGGCAGGTCGCCGTGTCCTGGCCGCTGAGCGCCAGCACCAGGGTCATGACCGCCAGTTCCCTGTCGTCGAGCTGTTCCTGGCCCTCCCGTGCGGCGGCCATCGCGCTGATGATGTCGGCGCCCGGCGACTTCCGGCGCTGCTCGACGAGTTGGGCGAAGCAGGCCGTCAACTCCGTCTTGGCGTTGGCGGCGGCTTCCTTGTTGCCCTCGCCCACGACGAGGAGTTGGTGCAGGGACTTCTGGATGCGGGGCCAGTCGTCGCGTTCGATGCCCAGCAGGTCGAGGACGGTCTGCTGGGGCAGCGGATCGGACAGGTGCTGCACCAGGTCGGCCGGCGGCCCCTCCCGCTCCATGTCGTCCAGCAGGAGGTCCGTGAGCCGGACGATCCTGGGCCGCATCGCGTCGACGTGCTGCTGGGTGAAGGCCTGCGAGGCCAGGTGCCGCACCCGGCTGCTCTGCGGCGGGTCCATCACATTGATCGACTCGGGCGAGACGATGGGCTCCGGCGTCATCCGGGGGTAGTCGCGGCCGATGATGCCCGCCCGGCTGAACCGGTGGTCCGTGGTGACCTGCTTGACGGAGTCGAAGCCGGTGATCAGCCAGGCGTCGGCGTCGCCGTGGGGCAGCCGGATCTTCACGGGTCTGTCGCGGCTCATCAGGTCGGCGAGCACGGGATCGAAGTCCAGGGCGTCACTGAAGTCGAACGGGCAGGTGATGGTCTCATCGTTCCCGGTCATCGGATGGCTCTCCTTGGGGCAGTGGTACGACGTGGGGGTGTCCACGGCTGGCAAAGGCCCTGGGCGGGCCCGACGGCGTCGCCGAAGGCCCAGGAGCGGACGGAGCGTTGATGCGGCCCCGGGCCGGGCGGCGGCCCCCTTCGGCGCGGGACCCCGCCGCGCCGCGGGTCACGGAGCCGGCCCGCACCTCGTCGGCGGTCACCGCCGCTCGGCGTGACGGCTGTGCGGCCGGCCGGCTGGACGGACACCTTGGTGGCCGCGGCCGGCGCGCCGGGCCGGCGGGCCGGGGCGGGACGCGGGTGGTCGGGACCGGGAATCCTGCTGTCGCTCGTCAGCCATGACAAATGCCTCCTGGCGCGATGGAAGCACGGCGGACGGCGGGACCGCTGTTCGGCACCGACGCGTTCGGCTCGATGGGCTAATCGCCGTCATCGGCCGACGGCGCGACCGTCCGGTACGGCCGATCGGCGCAACCACACCCCCGCGGCCGGTCCCGGCGGCGCACGGGGGCATGCCCGGATGACGTCGCCCGACCTGGGCGACGCGGGAGCCCCGGCCTGGGCGCCGACTGCCGTCCCCGCAACCGGGGGACCGGGCCGCGGCGGGCGACGCCACGGCCCGGCCGGAGCGTCACCCCCGGCCGGCGCGCACCCCGCCCGACCGCCCGCGTCGCGCGCACGGCCAGGTCACAACGGGGGCACCGGCATCGGCAGCGCGTCCGCGCCGCCCGCCCGCACCCCGCGGTGCCGCCTCCCGGCGTACGACCACCTGGAAGGAGTGCCCCGGCCTCCACGATCGGCGGGCGGCTCGGGCGTCGATCCCATGAGTTGGACAGCGACGGTCCGCGCGCTCCGCGTCGACCCGGTGAGGGTGGCGTCCACCTCCAGGCCGTAGACCACACCCCGCTGGACCGCCTGTGCCCGGGAAGCGGCCTCACCCGCCGCCGGGCACGAGATGCCGCTCAGCCGCCCGGTCGGCCCTGCGGGCCCATGCGTTCGGATTCGGCGGGGGAGTCGGTGTCGGACGGCGCGGGCAGGGGCGAGCCGGCGGGTCCGGCCGGGCGGGGGGTGTTGACGGCGGGGGCGATGACGACGGCCACGATGGTGCAGGCCAGCACGGCGATCATGGCGGTGCGCAGGCCCAGGTGGTCGCCGAGGAACCCGAGGCCGGGCGGCCCGACGAGGAACGCGACGTATCCGACGGTCGCCACGAGGCTCACCCGCGCCGTCTGGTCCGGGCCGGAGTCACCCGCCGCGGACAGCGTCAGCGGGAACCCGAGCGAGGCGCCGAGTCCCCACAGCAGGACGGCCGTTCCGGCGAGCACCGCGCTGTCGGAGAAGATCACCAGGACGAGCCCCAGGGACGCGGACAGGGCGCTGGCCCGGACCACGGCGCCCCGCCCGAAGCGGTCGACGAAGACGGCCCCGCCGAAACGCCCGAGGGCCATCGCCGCGGCGAATCCGGCGTAGACGAGCGAACCCAGCGCCGGGGCGAGCCCGTGTCCGTCGACCATCAGCAGCGGCAGCCAGTCGTTGGCCGCGCCCTCGGCGAGGGCCATGGAAAGGACGATGACGCCGATCAGCAGCAGCTTGGACTCCCGCCACAGCCCGCTGGAGGAGCGGCCCGCGGAACGCGCCGACGGCGCCGCGCTGCGTCCGGTGCCCGCGGGCACGGCACGGAACGCGTACCCGAACGCCACCGCGGACACCAGCGTGACCACCGCCAGATGCCAGTGGGTGGGAAACCGGGCCGCCGTGGCGGCCATGCCCGCGACCGCGCCGATGACCGTGCCGAGGCTGAAGAAACCGTGCAGCGTCGGCAGCACCGTGCTCCCGGTGATCCGTTCGACGTCCGCGCCGTCGATGTTCACCGCGACCTCGCCCGACCCCATGCCCGCGCCGAACGTGAAGAGCCCCGCGGTGACGACGCCGGCCGAGGACAGGAAACTGCCCGCCGCGATGACCGCCGTGCTGGCGATCACCAGGCAGGTGCCCAGGCCGATGACGGGCCTGGAACCGTAACGGGCGACCAGCCGCCCGGAGCAGAGGATGCCGATCATGGAGCCGACCGAGAGGCCGAACAGCACGAGCCCCATCTCGGCCGTGGAGGCGCCGAGCCGGTCCCGGACGTCGGGCGTCCGGGTCACCCAGGACGACATGGCGATGCCGGGGATGAAGAAGAACACGAACAGTGACCGACGTCGTCGGCGGGTGGCGAGGTCCATCGGGCACAGTCTCCGCGGTGTTCGGACAGGAGGCGCGGTTCCGGGGTGCGTGACGGGCGCGCCAGACGACGTGTACAAATGTACATACTGGGCCGGGTGTCGTGTAGAGGGCAACGGGAGACATCGGTATGGCAGGGACATCACGCGGGCCGAACGACCCCGCACGGCGCGACCGCATCATCGACGCGGCGCTCGACGTGATCGCCGAACACGGCGCCATCAACGTCACCTACCGCAAGATCGCCCAGGCCGCCGGTGTTCCGCTCGGCTCGCTCACCTACTACTTCGACGACATGCAGCACCTGCTCACCGAGGCGTTCACCCGGCTCGCCGAGTCCATGTCCGAGCGCTACCGCGCCCTGCTGGAGGCTGCGCGGACACCGGACGAGGCCGGCGCCGCCGTCGTCGAGATCATCTGCGGCGACACCCTGGGCAGCCCCCGCGAACTCCTGCTCTGCTACGAGCTGTACGCGTTCGCCGCACGCAATCCGGCGCTGCGCCCGGTCATGCGGTCGTGGATGTACGCCAGCAGGACCGCGCTCGCCCGGCACTTCGATCCCACGACGGCGCGTACCCTCGACGCGCTCGTCGAGGGCTTCTCGATCCACAACTCCTTCGACCCCACCCCGACCGCCCGCGCGGACATCGCCGCGGCCGTCAGCGCGGTCGTCGCTCGCGGGCGCCGTCCGTCGCCTCCCGCTGCGGACGGACCGGGAAGCGGGCCGGCGAAGGCGGCGGGCCGCTTCCCGGGCCCGACCTGAAGGCCGCCCTCGCCGTACCGGTGCGCGCCCCGGGCCGTCGGCGCGCCGTACCCGGAACGGCCACCGGGACGCGACGCCCTCAGTGCCGGGCCAGGACCTCCGCGAGCCGGGCGAACCCGTCCGCGCCGTGGCCTCGCCCGATGGCGCGGCGGGCGACACCCTCGGCCGCGCGCATCACCCCCGCGTCGATGCCGTGCGCCTCGGACGCCTCGATGATGTGGGCCATGGAGGACACCGCCGAGGTGATCGGGTTGCCCTCACCGGAGAACGTGCCGTTGTCCACGTCCTGCGCGGCCTGTTCGAACAGCGGCGGCAGGATCGCGCCGATGCCCTTGGCGAAGGGCGCGAGTTCGCCTGCGGTGACGCCCTCGGCCCGCGCCAGCGCGAGGGCGTGGGTGTAGCCCGCGACGGCGGTCCAGAAGATGTCGAGGAGCGCGATGTCGTACGCCGCGGCCCGGCCGATCTCCTCGCCGAGATGGGTGTGGGTGCCGCCCAGCGCGGCCAGCACGGGCCGGTGCTCCTCGTACAGATCCGCCGGGCCCGCGTGGATGAACACCGCGGCGGGCGTTCCGATGGTGGTGGTCGGGGTCATGATCGCACCGTCCAGGTACCGGATACCGTGCCCGGCCGCCCAGCGAGCCGTGTCCCGGGCCCGGACCGGGGTGTCCGCGGTCAGGTTCACCAGGGTCCGGCCCTTGAGCGCGTCGGTCACCGGGCCGGGCCGCAGGATGCCGTCCGCCGCGTCGTAGTTCACCACGCAGACGACGATCAGCCCGCCGGCCGTGACCGCCTCCTCGGCCGTGCGCGCGCCGACCGCCCCGCGCGCGACCAGGTCCCGGTCGCGGCCGGGCGTCCTGTTCCAGACCGTCGTTCGCACTCCCGCGTCCAGGAACGCCCCGGCCAGGGCCCGGCCCATCGGTCCCAGGCCGAGTACGGTGACGGCAGACTGCTCCGGGTGCATGGACATGATTCGACTCCCATAGGTGAACAAAACCCGTACGTGACCAAAGGTGAGGGCTGGAGGGGACATGACGCGTAGCCGTGCCCAGGACACGAACGTCTGCGGGGTGACCGCGGCGATCGCCGTCATCGACGGCAAGTGGAAGACAGCCCTGCTCTGGCTGCTGGAGTCAGGCCCTGCCCGTCCCGGTGAACTGCGCCGCCGGCTGCCGGGGATCAGCGAGAAGGTGCTGACCGAGGCGCTGCGCGAGATGGAGACGGACAAACTGGTGCACCGGGAAGTGCACGATGTACTGCCGTTGAAGACCGTGTACTCGCTGACCGCGTTCGGCCGCGAACTCTCCGAAGCCCTCGGCCCCCTCGCCGACTGGGGCCATCGTCGTCTGGAGATGCTCTCGCCGCCTCAAGCGCTCTCCTGACACAACGTCACACCTCCGTCCCCGGCCGGCTCCGGTGGCCCCTCGACCACCCGCAACCAGGTTCGCGTCGCCGTCGGCCGCTGCCAAGTACCCACAAAAAAGTGGGTACCGAGCACACCGGTCTGCGCCGGTCGGCGCGTCATCGCGCGGTGGCCGCCCGGATCAGCGCGGCCGCCGCGCTCTCGACGTCCCTGTCGTCGCTCCAGCGGCCCAGCGAGAGCCGCAGCGCCCCCAGCGCTCGCTCGGCGGGCAGACCCATGGCCGTCAGGACGGGCGACGGCTCATGCCGGCCACTGTGGCAGGCCGAACCGGTGGACGCCGCGATCTCGGGGCAGGCGGTGAGGAGTTCGAACCCGAGGGCGCCGTCGACGCTGACGTTGAGCGTGTTGGGCAGCCGGTCCACGGCCGGGCCGTTCAGACGGACGCGGCCGGGCAGCCCCGCGGCCAGCCGCCGCTGGAGGTCGTCGCGCAGCGCCGAGATCCGCGCGGCCCGGCCGGCGGCCAGCTCATCGGCGGCGAGCCGTGCCGCGGCGCCGAGCGCGACCGCCAGGGCCACGTTCTCGGTGCCGGCGCGCAGCCCGTGTTCCTGGCCGCCGCCGTAGACCACCGGCTCCAGGCGCACCCCGTCGCGTACGTACAGGGCGGCCGTGGCCTTGGGCGCGTACATCTTGTGTCCGACCACGGTCAGCAGATCGACACCCAGCAGCCGCACGTCCAGGGGGAGCTTCCCGGCGGCCTGGGCGGCGTCACAGTGGAACAGCGCGCCGTGCGCGCGGGCGATCGCGGCCAGTTCGGCGACGGGCTGGAGGGCACCGGTCTCGTTGTTGGCGGCCATCACCGACACCAGCACCGTCTCCCCGGTGAGGGCGGCGGCCAGCGCGCCCGGATCGACCAGCCCGGCACCGTCGACCGGCAGCACCGTCACCCGTGCGCCGTGCAGCCGCTCCAGGGCCCGGACCGTCTCCAGCACGGCCGGATGCTCGGTCGCCTGGGTGATCACATGGGGCCGGGCGCGGCCGGCGGCCAGCACCGCGCCGCGCAGGGCGAGCAGGTTCGCTTCGGAGCCCGAGCAGGTGAAGACGATCTCGGGGGGCCGGGCCCCGATCAGGGCGGCCACCCGGTCACGCGCCTCGGCCAGCGCCCGGCGGGGCTCGGCGCCGTAGGGATGGCCGCTGGAGGGGTTGCCGAAGAAGCCGCTCAGGTACGGCGCCATCGCCTCGGCGACCCGCGGGTCTACGGGCGTGGTGGCGTTGTAGTCCAGGTAGACCGGCCCACCGGCCAGTGCGGGGTGCGGCGGCAGGGCGTCGCCGGTCATGTCCGCTCCGCGCCGAGGGGCAGGCCGGCTCTGGCGGTCTGCGTCATCCGTCCTCCATGCATCCATCGTCCGTCGGTTGGGGGAACGCCGTAGATGAAACAGGGCGCTCCGGCCGAACGCCGCTTGCGACACGCGGGTCACGCGGCGGCTCGGGGCCCACCATGGCGCAGCCGCTCGACCGCCGCCGGCCGGGCCGCGTGGCCCGGTGCCGCCGGGACCGTCAGCGGACCTCGCTCTCGGTGCCCACCTGGGACACGGCGGGCGACGGCTCGTCGGGCCCGGCCCCCGCCTCAGACTTCCGGCCCGCCGGGTACAGCTCCTGGACGCGCCGCGCGATGCGCGGTCCGGCCGCGGCGCAAAAGCCCGGACGAGATCCCCGAGCAGCGCCGCGGACCGCCCCGGCGGGGGCGGCCGGCCCGCGATGTCCGGCGCGCCGCACAGGCCGGCCCGGCTGCCGGACGGCAGTCCCGAGGGGGACCGGACGAGGACTTCCAGCGGCTCAAGCGGAGCACCCTCGACGGGCGCCCGCAGTCCTGGAAGGAGACGAGACGGCCGGGGACCCGGCAGGTGCTGGACATGGTGGCGTCGTTCGCGGGCCACCGCCCACCCGCGGTATCCCGACAGGGCCCGGCATGACGCGCCGCCGCTCACCGACGCGGGAACCTCGGGGTGTTCTTCTCCGCGGACCGGCCCGGCGGCAGGGCCACCCGGGCAACTGGACGCCCTCCGCCCGCCGGCCCCGCGGGGCGGCCCCGCTCCGGGGCGGCCGACGCGTCGGCCTCGCGGGCGCGGCCTGTCTCACAGGCGGCTGTAGCGCTGGATGTCCTCGGTGAACTCCCCGACCGCCTTCGCGGTGAGCGTCGGCCGGGTGTCGCCGATGGCCGTCATGTAGTCCTCGGTGCCGGCCGGCCGGCCCTGGGGGTCGGTGACCTCGCGTTCGAACGCGGCCTGTGCGCCCTTGCGCGCGGCGAACTCGATGTCGGCCGGGGTGAACAGCTCGCTGGCCCCGACCAGTTGTGCCACGTCCACCGTGTCGCCCGCGGCGCCCAGATAGCGGTTCCAGATCGCCGTGCGGGCGGTGGTGTCGGGCGGCCCGATGGGGATGACGTAGTCGAACCGGCCAGGCCGCAGGAAGGCGGCGTCGAGAGAGCGTACGGAGTTGGTGGCACAGACCAGCAGCCGCTCGTCGTGCTCGCGGAAGACGGGGATCAGCTTCAGCAACTCGTTGGTCACCCCGTGCCCGGGATCCACCGCCTTGCCGGACCGGGCGCCGGCGATCTCCTCGACCTCGTCGATGAAGAGCAGCACCGAGTCCAGTTCCGCCAGCTCCGCGAAGACCTCGCGCAGCGCCGCGGCCAGTCCCTCGCTGGTGTCGGCCGCGAGCCGGGACGGGAAGAGCTCCACGAACGGCCAGCCGAGCCGCGAGGCCACCGCTTTGGCGAAGCTGGTCTTCCCGGTGCCGGGCGGCCCGAACAGGATGACCGCCTTGGGCGGGACGACGCCGTAGCGGTCGGCCAGCGCCGGCTCCGTCAGCGGGAGCACGACACGGCGTTCGACGACCAGTTTCTCGCGTTCCATGCCGGCCATGGCGTCCCAGAGCCCGCCGGGCAGCATGCGGCCGCCCAGGGCCGCGAGGACATCGGCGTTTGCGGCCCCGGGCGGTTCGACCTTCTCGTAGTAGATCAGGTCGTCGCGGGACCGGTAGCCGGAGTTCTCCAGCGCTTTCGTCCCGGGCGTCCCGGCGGGCAGCAGGGCGCTGACGTGGCGGATGCCCAGGGCCCTGAGCCGCCTCTCCAGCTCGGCGAGGAGAGCGCTGCCGATGCCCCGCTTGCGCCACTGGGCGGCGAGCGCCACCAGCAGGATCCACGCACGCTTCCCGCACGCCTCGGCCACGGCCATGCCCACCAGTTCGTCGCCGACCGCCGCGACCACCGCCGTCTGACTGGTCTTGGCCGCCGCCATCACCTCGGAGATCGGGAACACCCGGTCCTCGTCGGCGCGGCGGCTCTGGTCCCAGATCTGGACGGCCTGGTCGAGATCGTCGTCGTGATAGTCGCGCAGATGCCATGCGGGCATCGCCACCACCTCACAGGGTGCGGGGGACCTCATTGTCCCCCGCGGGAGCTTCGGCGAGCACCTTGAGCCCTTGGCCGGCCGGGGCGTCCCCGAAGCGGTCAGCCCGCCTCCTGCCCGCGGGCCGCCGACCGGTGGGTGAGGGGTTCGCGCAGCCCGAGGTGGGAGCGCAGCGTCGTACCGGTGTACTCGGTGCGGTACACACCGCGCTCCTGCAACGCGGGGACGAGCTGGTCGACGATGTCGTCGAGGCCGTCCGGGATCAGGTACGGAGTGATGTTGAAACCGTCGAGCGCGCCGTGCCGCACGAAGTGTGCGAACTTGTCGGCGAGGGCGGCCGGGGTGCCCACGTGGCCGCGCTGCGGGCCGAGCGCGATGACCGTCTCGCGCAGCGACCAGCCGTGCGCCTGTGCCTTGGCGCGCCACTCGGCCACCACGGCGCGCGGGTCGGCGATGCGCCGTGCCCCGAAGGAGCCGTCGTTCTCGGTGACGACCGGATCCTCCTTCGGCAGCGGTCCGTCGGCGTCACGGTCGGACAGGTCGATGCCCCACAGCAGTCCCGCGATCCCCAACGCGGTCGCGGGGGTGACCTGTTGCAGCCGGATCCAGTGCTTCTTCTCCAGCGCCTCCTCCTCGGTGGCGCCGAGGATGATCTCCGTGCCGGGCAGGATGCGCAGGTCGTCGTCGGGCCGCCCCACGGCCCGCAGCCGGCGCCGGATGTCCTCGGCGAAGCCGAGCGCGTCGTCGAAGTCCGAGCCGTGCGCGGAGAAGATGACGTCGGCGTTGCGGGCGGCGAAGTCGCGTCCCTCACCGGAGTCCCCGGCCTGGAAGATGACCGGATGGCCCTGGGCGCTGCGCGGCAGGGTCGGGGCGAGGTCGACGTCGAACTGCGGTCCGCGGTGGCGTACTCGGCGTACGGCCGAGGGCGCCGACCAGGCGGGGGCGCCCGCGGAGCCGGCGACGGCACGGTCGTCCCAGCCGTCCCAGAGGGCGCGGGCCACGGTCAGGAACTCCTCGGCGCGCCGATAGCGGTCGGCGTGGTCGAGGTAGCCGCCCCGGCGGAAGTTCGCGCCGGTCCAGGCGTTGTCGGTGGTCACCACGTTCCAGCCGGCGCGGCCCTCGGAGAGCAGATCGAGGCCGGACAGGCGCCGGGCGAGGTCGGCGGGTTCGTTGAACGTCGAGTTGGAGGTGGAGACCAGGCCGATCCGGCTGGTGACCGCGGCCAGCGCGGCGAGTTGGGTGATGGCGTCCGGCCGCCCCGCCACGTCGAGATCGTGGATCCGGCCGTCGACCTCGCGCAGCCGCAGCCCCTCACCGAGGAAGAACGCGTCGAACAGGCCCTGTTCGGCTTTCCGGGCGACCCGCTGGAAGGAGGCGGGGTCGATCTGCGAGCCGCTTTCGGGGGCGGACCAGATGGTCCAGTGGTTGACGCCCTGGAAGAACACGCCGAGGTGCAGCTGCGCGTGCGGCCGGGGCACGTCGAGGGGGTCGGTGCGGGTCATCGGGCATCCTCCTGGGTGGCCGCGACGGCGAAGCGGTTGGCGGGGCGCCGCAGACCCAGGGTCGTCCGCAGGGACGTGCCGGGCAGCGGGCGGGTGACGCGGCGTCGTTCGGCGAGGGCGGGGAGCACGAGGCGGGCAAGGACGGGCAGGTCCTCGTCCAGCACCAGCGGATGCAGCCGTACGCCGTCGACGACTGAGCTCAACTCTTCCAGGGTGGTCACCAGTTGGGATGCCGGTCCGGTGTGGCGCAGCCGGCCGCGGTCCGTCCAGGGTGCGTGGCGCTCCAGGTCGGCGACCCGCTCGGCGCCGGTGGCGTCCGGCGTGTCCAGGGCGACCTCGACCTCGGCGAAGACGAGCGGGGTGCCGGCGTCTGCCGCGGCGGCGGCCACCGCCGCACGGTCGCGGCCCGTGACCAGGGCGATGTCGAGCCGGTCCGCGGGCACCGCGTCCGGGCTGCCCAGGACGACGAGCTGGCCCTGCGGCGGACGCGGCACGATCGCCGGGCCCTTGACCGCGTACGTCTGTCCGGTGAAGTCGATGTAGTGGAGCCGGTCACGGTCGAGGTAGCGGCTGGTGGCCACGGAGCGGATGACCGCGTCGTCCTCCCAGGAGTCCCACAGCGCGCGGGCCACGTCCACACCGTCACGGGACTCCCGGGCCCGCGCGGCTGCGTCACCGATCAGGGGACGCCCCCAGGCGCGGGCCGCCTCGGGCCGGTCCTCCTGCGTCACCACCCACCCGGCCCGGCCCGCGGAGATGTGGTCCAGGGACGCCAACTGGCCGGAGACGTGGAAGGGTTCGGCGTAGGTGACCGGTACGACGGGCGCGATGCCGATGGTGCTCGTGGACGCGGCGACGAAGGCCGCACGCTCCACCGCGCCGATACGGCCCACCGGATCGGGCGTCGCACCGGGCGGCAGCACGCCGTCGTCCAGGGTGATCAGGGTGAAACCGGCGTTCTCGGCGACGGCGGCGAGGCGTGCCACCCGGCGCGGGGTGAGGAGCTGGTCCGGGGAGTGGGCGGCGCGGCGCCAGGCCGCGGGATGGGCGCCGTCGCCGTCGAGTTCGACGGCGAGGCGCAGGGCGGGACCGGGCATGGGTGATCCTTCCGGGAACACGGGAGCAGACGGGCGCGGGGCCACGACGAGACGGCCGGCGGTGCGGGCCGGCAGGGGTCAGACGTGTGCGGAAGGACAGACCGCGGAGGAGGTGCGGCAGTAGTCGACATGCCGCCGGGTGATCAGACGGGTACCCGTGCCGGCACCCCGCGGTGCCACACCTGGTACGCGCATCGGAGTCCTCCACCCGTCCGGAACGTGCGCGTTCAACGTAAGTCGTCGGCCCGTGCGCGTGTCAAGGGCACGATCAGTCCGCGGGCGCGGCGTCGCGTGTGCGCTGGTAGTGACGCCTGGCCTTCATCCGGTTGCCGCAGACGGCCATGGAACACCAGCGGGCCCTGTTGGTCTTGCTGCGGTCGACGAGGAACCGCCGGCAGTCCGCATTGGCGCACGGCCGCAGGCGCCCGGGCATCGTCTCCTGGAGCGCGCTCCAGGTCATGACCGCGTCCACCGCCATCCGGCGGTCCGCGGGGACGTCGAGTTCCCAGGAGACTCCGCCGGGGTCAAGGCGCGGGTGTGCGATGACGTCCTTGAGGAGCGGGGTCAGCGACGAGGCCGGGTCGCCGCCGCGGACCACGTCCTGCAGGGCGTCACGGGCCCGTACGAGGTGCCGTCGCTCCTCGGCGGTGCCGAGGCCGCCGTGTGCCCGCTGCCAGAGCCTGGCCACCTCCGGGTCCGCGAGCCGGTCCTGGACGGCCCCGCCCTCCACCGGCGTGGTGTTGAGGAGCTCCAGCAGCGCGTCCTGCCGCTCCCGATCGGTCACCTCGCGCCTCCTGACCCGACCTGATCGTCCGCCAGGGTACATGAGCCCCCTCACCCGACCAGCCTAACCATTGAACTCTGTTTGACAGGTTAGACCCGCTGTGTTCGACTGGCCATGTGACCGACAAAGCCAACAGAAGGGGCAGGGATATGGCTCCCGCCGTGCACCACCGCACCGCCACGGTCGACGGCCTTGAGGTCTTCTACCGGGAGGCCGGCGACCCGAAGACACCCGCGGTCGTCCTCCTCCACGGCTTCCCGACCAGCTCACACATGTTCCGCCGGCTGATCCCGGCCCTGGCCGACCGGTACCACGTGATCGCCCCGGACCACATCGGGTTCGGCCAGTCCGCGATGCCGGCCCCGCGCGACTTCCCGTACACCTTCGACGCCCTCACCGACGTCACCTCCGGGCTGCTTCAGCACCTGGGCGTCGACCGGTTCGCGATGTACGTGCAGGACTACGGCGCCCCCATCGGCTGGCGGCTCGCGCTCCGGGATCCGGACCGCATCACCGCGATCATCACGCAGAACGGCAACGCCTACGAAGAGGGCTTCGTCAAACCCTTCTGGGACGGCCTCTTCGCCTACGCCGAGGCACCGGGACCGCAGACCGAGGCGGCCGTGCGCGGCGCCCTGACGCCCGAGAGCATCCGCTGGCAGTACGTCAACGGCGTCGCCGACCCCAGCCTGGTCAGCCCCGACAACTGGGTCCATGACCTGGCGCTGCTCGACCGGCCCGGAAACGACGAGATCCAGCTCAGGCTCTTTCGCGACTACGCCACCAATGTGGACCTGTATCCGAAGGTCCACCGGTACTTCCGCGAATCCCGGGTGCCGCTGCTGGCGGTGTGGGGCGCGAACGACGAGATCTTCGGCCCCGCGGGCGCGGAGGCGTTCCGCCGGGACCTGCCCGACGCCGAGATCCACCTGATCGACACCGGCCACTTCGCCCTGGAGACCCACCTGGACCCCATCGCCGACCACATCCGCGCCTTCCTCACTCGGACCCTGCCCTGACCCATCCCGCGGCACGGCAGCGGCGCCTCCACCGACCGGCGGCAGCCGGGCAGTCGGTCGCGGTGGGTGGATTCGGGCCGTCCTCTGCGCCCATACCGTGTTGGATGGGCACCGTGGCCATCATCTTCCGTCCCCGTGCCGCTGCCTGGGCCCTGGTGCTGTCGGCGGCGGTAGCCTGCACGCCCGCGCAGAGCCCCCCCGCCCCGCCCACGGCATCCGGCCCCACCAGCGCACCGAGCACGGCCGCCGCCCGGCGGGCCGGCGCCGTGGAACCGCCGGAACTGGCTGCCGGCCTCGGCGAGACCCTCGCCGCCGAGCGCCGCGCGACCCACGGGAACGCGAGCCTCGCCTACTCCGGCGGCCCCAGGGGCCGCGCTCTCGTCGTCGCGGTGAGCTGCCGGGGCCGCGGCAGTGTCTCCGTCTCCGTACCGGTGCTGCACGTGTCGTTCCCGCAGGAGTGCGGCACCACGGAACCGGCCGTCGCCTACAACGAGTTCGCCCTGAAGAACGCCTACAAGCCCGGCACGGTGTCGGTGACCGCGCCGTCGGCTGTCACCTGGGCCGTGACCATCGGCCATGTGCCCCCCGCCCACGAGGAACCACCGCAGACGGGCTGACCTCCGTGTCCGGGCCCGGGGTGTGGTGGGAACGGTCAGGAATGGAGAAGCCGGGGGTGGGCAGGCGCGGCTAGCTTGGCGTGCATGACCTCCATCGAATCCGTCACCCTTGAGGTGGCCGACCCCACGGCCGCCCGCCGCTTCTACACCACCGCCTTCGGGCTGGACACACAGGTGCGGCTGCGAGCCTCCGAGGCGCCGACGACCGGCTTCCGCGGCTTCACGCTGTCGCTCACGGTGTCCCGGCCCGCGACCGTCCGCGGCTTCGTCGACGCCGCCCTCGCCGCCGGCGCGCAACCGCTCAAGCCGGTCGCGAAGTCCCTCTGGGGCTACGGCGGTGTCGTACAGGCCCCGGACGGGACGATCTGGAAGGTGGCGACCTCGGCCAAGAAGGACACCGGCCCCGACGACCGGCAGATCGACCGGATCGTCCTGCTGCTGGGCGTCGCGGACGTGGCCGCGAGCAAGCGGTTCTACAGCGAGCAGGGCCTGACCGTGAGCAAGAGCTTCGGCCCCATGTACGTCGAGTTCGCCGCCACGTCGAGCCCCGTCCAACTGGCGCTGTACCGGCGCAGGGCCCTGGCCAAGGACGCCGGCGTCCCCGCCGAGGGCAGCGGCTCGCACCGGCTCGTGATCGGCGGCGCCCGCGGGCCCTTCACCGACCCGGACGGGTTCGCCTGGGAGGCCGCGTCCCTGGCGGCGACGTCCTGAAACCCCCGTGCCGGGGGGTGAGACAGACCGATGGTCCTCGCTCTCACTTCGGCCGTGCGGACGCCGGCGCCGGTTAGTGTCCGACGGCGTGTGATCCGGCGGTGCGAGAACGCCGCGCAACAGCTGAGGAGAGGGCATTGAAGGCAGTCGCCATCCAGGCGTTCGGCGGTCCCGAAGGTCTGGCGGTCATCGATCTTCCCGTACCGGAGCCCGGCCCCGGACAACTGCTCGTCGCCGCCGAGGCGATCGGTGTCAGCGGCGCCGACACCCTGATCCGCAGCGGCGCTCTCGCCGGCTACGGCTTCAAGGAGGGGCACATCCCGGGCAGCGAGGTGGCGGGCACCGTGACCGCGGTCGGCGACGGCGTCGACGCGTCCTGGGTCGGCCGGCGGGTGTGGGCGTTCACCGGCACGGGCGGTGGCTACGTCGAACAGGCCGTCGCCCCCCTCGGGGAGGTCCTTGCGCTCCCGGCGGGCCTGTCCGCGGTGGACGCGGTGACGCTCGGGAGCTCCGGGGTGGTGGCCCACTTCGGCCTCGCCCATGCCCGCTTCACGCCGGGCGAGTCCGTGCTGGTGCGCGGTGCCGCCGGCAGCATCGGGATCATGACGGTCCAGCTCGCGGCCCGCGGGGGTGCCGGCGCGGTGGCGGTCACGACCTCGTCGCCCGAGCGAGGGCGGCGGCTGCGCGGGCTCGGCGCGACGCATGTGCTGGACCGCTCCGGTGGGGGAGCGGGGGATGCTCCCGCGGGTTTCGACGTCATCATCGATGTCGTCGCGGGGCCGGACATGCCCGCCTTCTTCGGCAGACTCAACCCCAACGGACGCCTGGTGGTGGTCGGCGCGGTCGGAGGTCAGCCGCCGGCGGACTTCGGCAGCCGGATGATGGCGGCGTTTCAGAAGTCGCTGACGTTCGCCACCTTCAGCGCCGCGACCGTGTCCGAATCCGGCCGACGTGCCGTGCGCGCCGAGCAGTTCGCCGCCGCGGGGCGTGGTGAGGTGCGTGCGGTGGTTCACGATGTGCTGCCGTTGGAGCGGGTTGTGCTGGCGCACCGCGCGATGGACTCCGGTGAGGTGTTCGGCCGGATCGTGCTTGCGCCGTAGTCGCCGCGGAGGGTTAGTGCGGGTGGGTTGTAGCTCGGTGCGCGGTTCCTCGCGCCCCTGGGTGGGTCGCGGCGGAGGGTGGCCTTGTAGGTACCGGGTGTTGTTGCTGGGTGCGCGGTTCCTCGCGACCCTGGAGGAGGGTGCGGTGGGGTGGGTGGTCCTCCTTGGTTGCCCATGACCAGGTGACGGTGGCCGCGGCGAGCGCTAGGGGGAGCATGCCCGTGATCATGGCCAGTCCCTCCAGTGAATGTCCGGCGGCGATGACGCCCAGGGCGGGCAGGTCGAGCAGTGGTGCGGCGAGGAAGAGGTACAGGCACCGGCCCGGGTCGCCCAGCCGGTGCCGGGTGCGGCCGACGGCCGGGACCCAGAACACCACGGCCGCCGCCACCAGCACCGGCTCCGTCACGAAGGCGCCGCCCGGTGGCCGCAGTCCGGCCACCGGGCCGGCGAGCACCGCCCACGCGTGCGTCAGCACCAGCAGCGGGAAGGCGGCACCCGCCGGCAGGCTCACCCGCTCCCACAGCGGCGCCCGCCGCAGGAGCAGGACGAGGCCCGGAACCACGGCGGCGAGCAGAAACCCGGCGATCCCCATCGCCACCGCGGACGGCAGCGGTGACATGTGCGTCGAGTGGTCCATGCGGTTCCTGCCCGTGGTGTGACTCGGACCTCCGGGGTCACTCGGACCTTACGAAGGTTCCGGGCGGGTCGCGAGCGGACACACCGCCCGCACGGCGGGAAGGCCCCTGGCCGGCGATGACGCCGGCCAGGGGCCCTCAGGGGACGGTGAGCCCGGGTCAGCCGTCGGACTCCGACGACGGGACGAAGGCGCCGGGCACGTCGTCAGGCGCGTAGATCCTGTGCTCGCCGGGGTACGGCTTCGTGTACCCGTACGTCTGGTACCACGTGAAGTGGTTCATCTGCGCGGGGTTGGCGAAGTCGGGAACGGCGCGGGACCCGGTGAGCCGCTGGTGCGACTTCCACTCCTCCCACGTCGCCGCGAGGGACTTCTTGTCCGCGGGGACCTTCCCCGACGGCACGGCCGCCGCGGCGGGGTTCTCCGGCGCCGGGACGTCCGCGCCGCAGGAGGGCGGCGTGGCCAGGCCGTTGGTCAGCGAGGTCCGGTTGGGCAGGGCGGTGAACGGCGTGTAGTCCGGCTTCGTGGTGAACGCCGCGCTCATCGGGGTGGCGGCGCTGTCCTTCTGGTTCATCGGCTTGATCCCGAGGATCTGCTCGATGGTCCGCACCATGTTGATCTGGGAGTAGTAGTGGCTGTCCACCTTGCCGTGCCGGGCCCAGGGGCTGATGATCTGGACCGGCGCACGGTGGCCGTCGACGTGGTCCTGGCCGGCCTGGGAGTCGTCCTCGACGACGAAGATCGCCGAGTCCTTCCAGTACTTGCTGTGCGAGATCGCGTCGACTATCCGGCCGGTCGCCAGGTCGTTGTCCGCGACCTGGGAGGCCGAGTTCACCGGGCCACCGGTGTGGTCGCTGGAGAGCCAGAACATGTTCAGGTTCGCCGGACCGTGCTGCGCGAAGTCCTTCTTCCAGATCTCGGCCCGGTAGACGTCCGGGACGCTGGTGTCGAACTTCGGGAACCCGGGCACCGAGACGCTGTTGAGCGACGGGATCGGCGAGGACGAGGTCAGCTTGTAGGCGGTGTCGTCGCCGGTCGCCGCCATGTTCTTGGCGTCGCAGTACAGGTTCTGCCAGCTCGCGCCCGACGGCTTGGTCAGGAACTGGTGGAACTCGCCGAAGTTCCGCACGGACTTGCCGGCGTCCTGCGCACCGGACCAGATGAAGCCGGTCCGCTGGTGACCGAGGGCGTCGTCCTCGGTGTCGTAGCTGCGCAGGTACTCACCGGCCGAGGACTCGGTGTACTCCGGATTGTCGGCCTGCATCAGCCAGTTGTGGCCCTCGGCGGAGTTCGTGCCGATGTCGTACGTGTTGTCGTACAGCCCGAACTGCTCTGCCAGGGCGTGCTGGTTCGGCGTCACGTTCTCGCCGAACTGGGCCAGCGCCGGGTCGCCGTCGCCCTGCGGCATGTCACCGAAGACCTGCTCGTAGGTCCGGTTCTCCTTGACGATCAGGAACACATGCTTGATCGTCGAGGGGTCGCCGATCCGGTTCGGGACCGGGACGGCCTTCGCCTTCTTGCCCCGGGCCAGCTTGACCGAGTCGCGGGTCCAGCCGTTCTGCCGGAACACCTTGGCCGTCTGGGACCGGATGACCTTGTCGCTCGGCAGCGTGAAGTACTGCAGGCTCGACGTCGTGTCGTGGGTGCCGTGCCCGGCGTTCGCGGTGGGGCGGCGGGCGTCGACACCGCGGGTGTTGGAGACGACGATCTGCTTGCCGACGGTGGTGATCTCCGCCGGGAAGTAGTCCGTCGGGAGCAGACCGACGTAACCGACCGGCTCCTGCGGGCTCGTGTACTTGTAGACGGCGACCGCGTTGGCGCGGCCGAGCGTCACCAGCAGATGGCCGTCGTCGGTGAGCGTCACCGCGTTGGGCTCGTAGCCGACCGACGCCTGAGGCCACGGCTGGGTGGAGATGGTCTGTACGACCTTGTTGTTGGCGGTGCTGATGACCGACACGTCGTTGGTGGCGGTGTTGGTGACGAACACCGCGCCCTTCGTGGCGTACAGCGCGGTCGGGTGCAGACCGACGGTGATGCTCAGGACGCCGGCCGCCGGGTTCGCCAGGTCGATGACGCTGACCGTGCCGGTGGTGGTGGCACCGGTCTTCGGGTCCGCCGGCACCTGGGTGTTGTACGAGTTGATGGTGGTGTCGCCCGGCTTGGCCGTCCGCCCGCCCTCGTTGCTGACGTACAGCCGGGAGCCGACCCGGACCATGGCGCGCGGGGCGTTTCCGGTGGCCCAGCTCTGCTTGACGGCACCGGTCGCCGTGTCGATGGCGACCACCCGGTTCTGGCCGTTGACCGCCGCGTACACGGTGGAGCCGTCGGCCGAGAAGACGGCGGCGCTCGCCAGCGCGTGTCTCGGACCGTCCGCCGGGATCGGGACGTTCACCGGGTCGCCGAGGGTGCCGTCGGAGTTCACGGTGAACCTGGTGTAGCCGTCGGTCCGGCCCAGCCACAGCTGCTTGCCGTCGGGCGAGTACGCCGGGCCCTCCTGGCCGACGTCCTTGCCACTGATCTTCAGGTCCACGGCCGAGGAGTTGCCGATGCGCTGCACCACCTGACGGGTCTTCAGGTCCACGATGACCAGCGCCGAGTCCCCGTCGGTGACTGAGGCCGCCAGGTGGCTGCCGTCCGGGCTGACCACGGACGACATGATCTTGCCGTTGTCGATGACCGAGTGCTCGCCGTACGGGTCGATGTACTGGTTGCTGGAGATGACCTGGCCCTGCGGTGTGGTCTGGCCGACCTGGTCGGTGCCGAACTGACGCGTCTGGGCGAAAGCGGTACCGGCGGCGAGCAGTCCCATGGCGGTGATGCCGGCCGTCACCAAAGGCGTGCGGCGGCCGATGTTTCCACCGAGAAGGCCGAGGCGGTCCTTCTCGACACGCCTACGGCGTGATACCTGCATTGATCTGTCCCTTCGGGGTGTTGGCCGGCAGTTCGACGTTGCCGTCGAACTGCCACAGCGGGTTCGGCGCGTCTCCCTGCGGGGTGCGCACCAGGAAGTAGCCATTCACTTCCTTCGGTCCGTCGCCGTCGGCGACGAACCGCCCGTCCGGAGTGACGTCGAGTTGGTAGACGGCCGTGCCGGTGGCCTCGACGTCAGGGAGGTGCCAGGAGACGACGCAGCGCCAGTCGTTGCCCGACCCCTGGGCGGAGGAGTCCTGGACGTTGCCCTTGGAGCACGCTGCCGTGGCCTTCAGCTGCGCCTCGGTGACGTCGGGACGGTTCAGCTCCTCGGTCTGCAGGCGATACAGGTGGGCGAACGCTGTGGCGACCGAACGCTGCACCTTGGCCTGCTCGATCCCCGAGCCCGTGACCCCGGTCACCGGGGCGAGGACCGCGACCGTCGCGGCCGGCAGCACGATGAGGGGCAGGACCGCGAGGGTGAGCGCACGGCGCCCCGAGCCGTCGTGGCTCTGGTTGGTGAAGTCGCGCCGTACGAAGAGCGCGAAGGCCAGCGTGGTGGCGGCCACGGCCCACACCAGGCTGACCGCGACGCCGACGAGGAGCGGAGTCAGCTGCGCCGGATCGGCGAACAGGCCGTTCCAGGAGACGAAGGCGTAGCCGGGCAGGGCGAGGCGCACGGCGACGGGCAGCGGCAGCATCTGGGCGAGCTGCATGGTGAGCGCGACGAGCGCGGGCAGCAGCAGCCCCATCGGGGACCGCCCGAGCACCACCGACCCGAGCAGCCCGATCGCGGCGAGCGCCAGGGTCGGGGCGAGGGCGCACACCCAGGCGAGCAGCACCTTGCCGGCGGCGTCCCCCGGCGTCAGCAGGTGGCCGTCCAAACCGACCAGCGGCCGGTTGCCCACGGCCACCAGCCCGCCGGCCACGCTGGAGCAGGCGAGACCGGCCACGAGCAGCAGGATGACGGTGAGGCTGGCCAGCGCCTTCGCCACGAAGATCCGCCGAGGGGAGCGCACCGCCATGAGCAGATGACGCCAGGTGCCCAGCCGGTCCTCGGCGGCGAACACATCACCGGCCACCACCGAGGTCAGCAGCGGGAGCACCCAGGTGCCCGCGAAACCGAGCATCACCAGCGGTCCGGCCCATCCCGTGGCGTGCATCCAGCGGCCGAACAGGGTGTCGGTGGGCAGCGTGCTCTGCCGGCTCACCGCCGTCACGAAGAGCGCAGGCACGATCCAGCAGGCGAGCACCAGCAGCCGGATCCGCCACTGGGTGACGAGCTTGACCAGTTCGAAGCGGTAGCCGCGGAGCACGGGAACGCGGCGGGCGACGGCGACCGGGCCGTCGGTGAGGGTCGCGGTCATCGGCCGCCCTCCTGTGGTGCGGTCTGCTGTTCGGTGAGGGCGAGGAACGCGGCCTCGAGCGGCGAGACGACGGGGGCGAGTTCGCGCAGCGCGATGCCCGACTGCACGATCCGCACCACGAGTTCGTCGAGCGCGGGCCCCAGCGCGCGCACCACGATCACCTCGGTGTCCTGCCGTACGGGTCCGGTGTCGTCCACGGCCCGGATCCCGGCGGTGCCGGCGGCAATCCGGCGGGCGGCCTCTGGGTCCGAGGTGCGCAACCGGTAGTCGAGTTCACGGTTTTCCGCGGTCAGCTTGGCGGGCGGGCCCGAGAAGACCACGCGTCCGGTGGCGAGGATGGTGACCTCGGAGCACAGGGCTTCCAGGTCGTCCATGCGGTGGCTGGACAGGACGACGCCGGTGCCGTCGGCCGCGAGCCGGCTCAGCACGCCGTGCACATGCCTCTTGCCGGCCGGGTCGAGGCCGTTGGAGGGTTCGTCGAGCACCAGCAGCCGGGGCCTGGTGAGCAGGGCGGCGGCGAGCCCGAGCCGCTGCCGCATGCCGAGGGAGAAGCCGCGGGCCCGGTCGTCGGCGACATCGGTGAGCCCGACCTGCTCCAGCGCGTCGTCGATGCCGGCACCGCGCGCGTCCTGCCCGCCAAGTGCCGCGAGCGCGGCGAGGTTCTGCCGGGCGGTGAGCGAGGGGTAGAGGCCGGGGCCGTCGACGAAACCGGCGACGCCCTCGGGGACGGCCAGCGCACGGCCGACCGGCGCACCCAGGATCTCCAGGGTGCCGCGGTCGGCGACGGACAGGCCCAGTAGGAGGCCGAGCAGCGTCGTCTTGCCGGCGCCGTTCGGTCCTACCAGGCCATGGATCTGACCCTGCGTCACATCCAGGTCGACGCCGTCGAGTGCCACGACATCGCCGAAATACTTCGCGATTCCCCGAGCCCGGATTGCCAAGGCTGTGTCCATGAGGCCCCTTCTTTTGAAACCTCAGGAACCTTAAGGACCACGCACAGCCCTTGCATGGACAGCCAGTTGAACGTTTTTCAAACGGACGTCGACTGCGGCAAAGCCGCAGGTCAGGACGGCATGCTCGGGGACTTTGTCATCTCAATTCCGCTTCTTTTTCTGAACTTTGCCAGTGTATTCAGAAACCTTTGTTGCCTGAATGGGCGGGCGAATCCCCGAGGTCGCGGCACTCGTCCTCATCGATCCTGAATCGCCCCACCAGCAGATCGCGGTCGCGGGACGAGGAGCCGACCAGCAGGTCGAACGCGCCGGGTTCCACGACGCGTCGTCCGTCCGCCGTGACGAGGGTGCAGTCGGCGGCGGGCAGCACGATGTCCACCTCGACCCTCTGACCGGGCCGCAGATCGACCTGCCGGTGCGCCTTGAGCTCCTTGTCGGCCCACGTCACCGAGGTGACCAGATCGCGGACGTAGACCTGGACGGTCTCGCGGGCGGGCCGGCGGCCGGTGTTGGCGAGGGTGACCGTCGCGCGCACGTCGTCGCCCGGTCCGACCTGCGGGGTGTGGATCCGCAGGTCCGTGTAGGCGATGTCGGTGTACGTCAGTCCTTCGCCGAACGCGAACAGAGGGTCCTGGGTCAGATCGGCATAGCGGTCCCCGTGCTGGCCGCGGATCTGGTTGTAGTACACGGGCTGTTGACCGACGTGCCGCGGAACGGTGAGCGGGAGGCGGCCGCTGGGCTCGATCAGACCGAGCAGGAGTTCCGCGATGGCGCGCCCGCCGCGCATGCCCGGGTTGAACGCCTGGACCAGCGCCGCCGCGTCGACGGCCGACGGCGGCAGGACCTGCGGCTTGGAGCTGATCACCACGACGACCATGGGCGTCCCGGTGGCCGCGAGGGAGTCGAGGAGTTCGATCTGGCCGCCGACCAGATCCAGGGTGGCGGTGGAACGGGTCTCACCGATCAGTCCGATGGTGTCGCCGACGACGGCCACGACGAGGTCGGCATCCTCGGCGGCGGCGACGGCCTCACGCAGCAGGACCGCATCGGGCCGGGCGGGCACGACGACGTCCGGAGCGGGCTGCCCGTCGGGCAGCAGCGGCCCGTCCGGGTCGGGCACGAACTCGGCGATGTGGCAGCCACGGGCATGGGTGACCGACCAGCCGGCGGGCACCACCGCCTTCAGACCATCCAGAACGGTCTGCGTCAGATGCCGCGGATGGCCGTCCGGCAGCCAGTCGGCCTGCCCGGAGGAACCGGCCCAGTCGCCGAGTTGTGCGTCGGCGGCGTCGGCGTTGGGCCCGATCACGGCGATGCGCCGCGGGGCCGTCCCGGCGGGCGCCACGGCCCGTCCCGAGGCGTCGGCCGTCGCCTCGTCCACCAGGGGCAGCGTGCCGTCGTTGGAGAGGAGGACGAGGCTGCGGCGTGCCATCTGAAGGTTCAGCGCGGCGTGTTCGGGGGAAGCGATGGCCACGGCCTGTCGGGCGGGGTCGGGCCGGCGCGGGTTCTCGAACAGCCCGAGCTCGAACTTCAGCGTCAGGATGCGACGTACGGCGGCGTCGATCTCGGCCTCCGTCAACTCCCCGCGGGCTACCGCGTCCTGCGCGCCGTCGAAGAACTGCGGTGTGGTCATGATGATGTCGTTTCCGGAGCGCACAGCCCGCGCCGCGGCTTCGGTGTGGTCGGCACACACATGCTGCTCCCACACCATGCGGCCGACGTTGTCCCAGTCGGTGACGAGGGTGCCCGTGTAGTTCCACTCGTCGCGCAGGACCTCGCGCAGCAGCCACTGGTTCACGGTGATGGGCACGCCGTCGATCGACTGGTATCCGATCATGAAGGTGCGGCAGCCCTCGCGTGCGACGCGTTCGAAGGGCGGCAGGAACCAGGAGCGCAGCTTGCGGCGGCTGAGGTCGGCCTCGCTCGCGTCGCGGCCGCCCTGGGTCTCGGAGTAGCCGGCGAAGTGTTTGGCGCAGGCGAGCACCGCCGTGGGATCGTCCAGGCCGTCGCCCTGGTACCCGCGCACCATGGCGGAGCCGAACTCGCCCAGCAGGTACGGGTCCTCGCCGAAGGTCTCGCCCACCCGTCCCCAGCGCAGATCACGGGCGATGCACAGCACGGGGGAGAAGGTCCAGTGGACGCCGGTGGTGGAGATCTCGACGGCGCTCGCGCGGGCGACGCGCTCCACCAGTTCCGGGTCCCAGGACGCGGCCATGCCCAGTTGGGTGGGGTAGATGGTGGCGCCGGGCCAGAAGGAGTGCCCGTGGATGCAGTCCTCGCCGATCAGCAACGGGATGCCCAGGCGGGTGCCCTCGGCGAGGTCCATGGCCTGCACGATGCGGTCAGGCGACGCGTGCAGGATCGACCCGACGTGCAGGTCCTCTATCAGACGGGTGACCCCGTCCTTCGCGTTGAGCTGGAGCATCTGCCCGACCTTCTCCGGCAGCGTCATGCGTGCCACCAGGTCGTCGACCCGTGCGGCGACGGGCAGTGCGGGATCGCGGTAGGGGAGGTCGGCCATGCTTGTTCCTGTTCGTGAGGCGAAGAAGGCGGACGAGACTGACGAGGGGGATGTGGTCAGGGACCCGGCGGCGGGAAAGGGGCGGCTGATCAGTGCCGGGGCTGGGGCATGATGGGTGGATGACCCCTGCCGAGACCCGCACGGCGGGCGCCACGCCCGCCTACGCCAAAGGCCGACAGCGTCGTGAGGAGATCGTCACCGCGGCAGCGTCCGTTTACGCCGACGCCGGGTACCACGGTGCGTCGCTGCGGGAGATCGCGAAGCGGGTCGGCATCAGCCATGCGACGCTGATCTACTACTTCCCCAACCGGGAGGCGCTGCTTGCCGCCGTGCTGGAGCGGCGCGACGAGGAGGACGACGCCCGCGGCTTCCCCCGGGAGCCGGTCGGCATCGGGGGCGTGCGCCACCTCCTCGCGCTCGCGGCCCACAACGCGCGCCATCCCGGCATCGTCGAGCTGTACGTCCGCCTGGCGGCCGAGGCGGTCACGCCCGAGCATCCGGCGCACCACTACTTCACCCGGCACTACCGGGACGCGCGTGACTACATGCACTCCGCCTTCCGCGCCATGGCCGAGGGCGGGCATCTGCGCGAGGGGGTCGAGCCGCGTACGGCGGCCGTCAGCTTCATCGCGCTCATGGACGGGCTCCAGGTCCAGTGGCTGACCAGTCCCGACGAGGTGGACCTGGTGAGCCCGCTGAGGTTCTTCCTCCAGCAGGTGCTGACCACCCCGGTGGACTAGGGCGGCCGGGCCGGCGCGCCGCTGCCCCATGCCCTTACCCCCCTCTGGTCCGGGAACCGTCCATCTTTTCTACCACCCGGTTGAAAATCCCGCCATGGTGCGGTCGCGGGCCGGAAGCGGCGGCCGGGATCAGCAGCCGGAGTCGGCGAGCACGTAGTGACCGGGCGACGTCTGCTTCAGGGTGTGGGTGACGAACACGTTGTACAGCCCCATGTTCTCGTTGGAGCCGTTGGCGTATGTGTAGCCGCCGCCGGTGTGGGCCCGGCCCGCCGTCACGTGGGCGTAGTTGGTGGCCGTCGTACAGGTCGGGGCGGAGCCGGTGGTGGTGGCGGTGACGGCCGAGGAGACCGTGCCGACCGTGCCGTCGGCGGCGACCGCGGCAACCGTGTACGTGTACGTCGTGGCCGGTGCCAGGCCGGTGTCGGTGAAGGCGGTGCCGGTGGGCGTGCCGACCTGGGCGCCGCCCCGGTGCACGCGGTAGGACGCGGCACCCTGGACCGGGGACCAGCTCAGGGAGACCGTGGTGTCGGTGGCCGGGCCGGCCGTGAGACCCGTCGGCGCGGGCAGCTGCTCACCGCCGTCGCCCGGACCGGTGCCGCCGTCCCGGTCGAGCCCCCAGAACGTCGCCGTGTAGTAGCTGGAGCAGACGGTGTCGAGGAAGTACGCGGCGGTGCTGCCGCACTGCTCGGCGCCGGAGCCCGGGTCGACGGCGAGACCGTGGCCCATGCCGCTGATCTGGTAGAGCTGTACGACGGGCCGTCCCGACGCGTCGTCATAGCTGGTCAGCGTGGTGCCCGCGGGCAGGCTCGCGGTGCTGGACGGGGTCTGTGAGATGCCGTGGACATCGGTCCACTGGTCGCGCAGCTCCGTCGCGTTGACCGGGTGGACGGTGTAGTCCGAGGTGCCCTGCCAGATCGCGACGCGCGGCCACGGCCCGGCGTAGCCCGGGAACTGGGCGCGGACCTTGTCGCCCCACTGGGCCGGGGTGAGTCCCAGGCTTCCGTACTGGCAGCCGGACGCGCCGATCTGGCTGGTCGCGCACTGCGCGGGCAGGCCGGAGGCGATCGAGCCGCCCGCGAACACGTCCGGGTACGCGGCGAGCAGGTCCGCGGCCATGCCGCCGCCCGCCGACAGACCGGTCACGTACACGCGGTCGGCGTCCGAGCCGTACAGCGACTCGGCCTTGGTGACCATCTGGGCGATGGAGGCGGCCTCGCCCTTGCCGCGGGTGGAGTCGGCCGGGTCGAACCAGGTGAAGCAGGAGAGGGCGTTGTTCGCAGAGCCGGTCTGCGGGAACACCAGCGCGAAGCCGTAGGTGTCGGCGAGCTTGGTCCAGCCGGAGTTGGCGTAGTAGTCGTCGGCCGTCTGGGTGCAGCCGTGCAACGCGACCACGAGCGGAGCGCCGGCCGGCAGGCCCGCGGGGACGTACGCGTACATCGACAGATTGCCGGGGTTGGAACCGAACCCGGTCACCTGGGTCAACCCGCCCGCGGCAGAGGCGGGTGGGGCGAGGGCGGTGGTCCCGGCAGCCGCCAGGAGCAGACCGGACACGGCGAACCGTCCGAACAGCCGGGCGAGCCGGCCGGACAGGGTGGGGCGCACGGTGGTACCTCCGGAGTTCGTGAGACGCACGGAGGCGGGGGTCGACCCGCTCGCGCGGCTCTGGGGTCAGGGGGACGGTAGGCGCGGTGTGGTGGGGCGGACATGTGGCGGTGCGCCATCGGGCGTCCCGGGATGTGTGGGTACGGGCCGTTGCCCGAGGCCGCGCCGAGCCGAGAGCGCGTGCGTGCGTCACCCCTCGCGACGCAGGCCCTATGGGGCCGGACACTATGACTGGACGGCGGAATGTATGGCCCGGCCCAGTGTGTTCGGCCGGTTCGGCTTCCTACGGTGGCGGCCGGCGAACGCAGGGGCCTCCCTTCGCGGGAGGGGACGGCATCGACATGGGCCACCGGAACCCCCGTCACCCGCCCTCGGACGAGCGGCAGTTCACCGGGTGGTCCGGACGGGCAGGGCCGGCGCAGGGCGGCGCACCGGTGGGACGGGCCGCCGCCCGGACGGCTGCCCGGCGTACGACGGTGTCCCCGCACATGGCACCGTCCCCGCCGACGAGGAAAGGGCCGCCGCGAGGAAAGGGCCGCAGGCAACGACACGGGAGGCGGACATGGACGCGAGCACGGCAGCGGGCGGCGAAGGGCGGTCCGTCGCCGCGATGCCGGTGCCCCGGGCCCGCGCCGACGCGCCCGCACGCGCCCTGGGCCGGGAGGCCGACCGTACGGGGAGCGGCAACCGCGAGGCTCCGAGCGGCACGGGCCGCGTCGCAGGCGGGAGCGGGACCTTCCGCGGCGCATCGGCCGCCCCGTACCTGCGGCGCCTGCTGGAACTCCTCGCCACCGACGCGCCCGCCGAGGCGCTGGGCGCGGTGACCGGGCGGGCACGCGAAGCCGGCGTCGACGGGACGGACCTGGCGCAGACCGAGCGGGCGGTGGCCACGGCGCTGCGGGTGCGCAGTTCGCTGCGCGCGCATCGCCGCCGGGAACTCGAACTCGCCGCCCTGTTCGACACGGCAGGCGACCTCGCCGCCTCCCGCGACGTCGACGAGGTGCTGAAGGCCATCGTCCGGCGGGCCAGGATGCTGCTGGGCACCGACACGGCGTATCTGACGCTGCCCGACGAGGAGGCCGGGGACACCTACATGCGGGTCACGGACGGCTCCGTGTCCCCGGTGTTCCAGCACCTGAGGCTGGAACTCGGCGAGGGACTGGGCGGCCTCGTGGCGCAGACCGCCCGCCCGTACGCGACCCCGGACTACTCCACCGACGAGCGCTTCCGCCACACCCGCGACATCAACGCCGGCGTGTCCGAGGAGGGTCTGGTCGCGATCCTCGGCGTGCCGCTGCTGCTCGGCTCGGTGCACGGCGGGGACCGGAAGGTGATCGGCGTGCTCTTCGCCGCCGACCGCAGCCCCCGCTCGTTCAGCCCCGACGAGGTGGCGCTGCTCTCCTCGCTCGCCGCGCACGCCGCCATCGCCATCGACACGGCCCGCGCGCTCGACGACACCCGTGCCGCGCTCACCGAACTCGCCGAGGTCAACGAGGTCGTGCGGGCACACGCGGCGGCCGTGCAGCGGGCCGAGGAGGCGCACGACCGGCTCACCGACCTGGTGCTGCGCGGCGGTGATGTGCGGGAGGTGGCGGTCGCCGTGGCCTCGCTGCTCGACGGCGCGCTCACCGTGCACGATCCCGTCGGCCGGCCGCTCGCCGCGGTCCGGCACGACGGCGGGCCGTTCGCCGCCGACTCGATGGACGCGGGCTGGCTGGTGTCGGCCGCCGAGGAGTCCCGTACGGCGGGCCGCGCGGTGGCCCGCTCCGGGCGGTGGATCTACGCCGTGCTGGCCGGGCACGAACTGCTGGCCATCATGGTGCTGCACAGGGGCCACCCGCTGGCGGACGCCGACCGGCGGATGTTCGAGCGCGCGGGCGTCGTCACCGGCCTGCTCATGCTGCTGCAGCGCACGGTCGCGGAGACCGAGAACCGGGTGCGCGGCGAACTCGTCACCGACCTGCTGACCGACGCCGGACGCGACCCCGCGCTGCTCGCCGACCGGGGCCGCCGGCTCGGTGTCGACCTCGACCGGCCGTATCTGGTGCTGGTCGCCGACACCGAGCCCGCGGCACGGGAGCGGCTGGGCTCGGCCGCCGTGCGCTACCTCTTCGGGGCCCCGGCCGGTTGCGCGGGCGCCGAACACGCCGGTGCCGTCGTGCTGCTGACGGTGGCCGACGAACGGCTGACGCCCGGTCAGTGCGCCCGTGCCGCGGCCGTACAACTCGGCCACCTCACGGGCGCCCCGGTCACGGTGGCGGCCGCGGGTCCGGTCTGCGGGCCGCCCCGGATCGCGGACGCACATGCCGAGGCGGTGCGCTGCCTGCGCGCCCTGCATGTGCTGGGCCGCCACGGCGACGGCGCGTCCGCCGGTGAACTCGGTTTCCTCGGTGTGGTGCTGGGCGACCGCAAGGACGTGGGCGGATTCGTGCGCGGCACGCTCGGGCCGCTCCTGGAGTACGACGCACGGCGGGGCACCGAGCTGGTCCCCACGCTCGCCGCCTACTTCGGCGCGGGCGGCAGCCTGACCCGCGCCAAGGACACACTGCACGTGCACGTCAACACGGTCGTGCAGCGCCTGGACCGCATCGAGGCGCTGCTCGGCGCGGACTGGAGCCGCCCGGACCGCGCGCTGGAGCTGCAACTTGCCCTCAGGCTTCGGGAGTTGAGCGGCTGACCCGCTTGCCGAGGGCGGGCGGCGGCCGGATCGCCGCCCGCCGTGTGGGTCAGCGGCCCGCCGCCCCGTCGGCGGCCTTCAGCAGCAGGTCGGCGACGAGCGCCGCGCCCTGGTCACCGGTGAGCACCGTGTAGTGGTTGGTGCCCGGCGCGCGCACCGGTGTGACACCGGTGCCGTCGAGGGCGGCGCGGGCGAGGCGTTCCTCGTCGTACAGCCCCTGCGGCTCGTCCATCAGACCGCGCTCCGCCCACAGCAGCGTGGCAGGGGAGGGCAGCCGGCGGATCGCGGCCAGCACGTCCTCCTCGAACAGGCCGACACCGTCGGTGCGGACCGCCTCCAGACGGCACGAGGAGCGCATCGCCGGCTCCTCACCCACCAGGTCGCGCTGGATGTACGCGTCCACCTCCCGCGTCCACCGCTGCGCGAACGCCGGGTGCACCCGCCAGAACGCCCGGTAGGCGGCCCGGTCGCGGAACGTCATCGACAGCCGGTCCATGGCCGGGCCGATCACCGCCGTCATCAGCTCGTCGGGGGACAGGTGGGTGGGCGCCGGGAACCCGAGCCCGCCGTCCACGAGCAGCAGCGGACCGAACCGCCCGGGGTGGCGTACGGCGGCCAGGGCCGCGGTGAACGCGCCCATCGAGTGCCCGGCCAGCACCGGCCGGCGCAGCCCCAGCGCCTCGGCCGCCCAGGCGGCGTCGTCGGCGTGCGCGGCGATGCCGTACGGCCCCGGCAGGTCCCGGCTGCCCGCGCGGCCCCGCAGATCGGGGGCGACGAGCGTGGCGCGGCCCGCGAGACGGCGGGCGACCGGCCCCCAGGACAGCCCGTTGGCGGTGATGCCGTGCAGGGCGAGCACCGTGGGCGCCCCGGGATCGGCGGCGGCCCAGCGCAGCACGGCCAGGTCGCCGCCCGGCACGGGGACGCTCAGCTCCTCGAAGGGCAGCGGCTCGGGGCCCGCGGGCGTTTCGGCGGGCGAGGTGTCGGGGCTGGTCACGACGATTGCCTTTCCTTGACGTCGGCGTCGGCACCGGCGGCCGTCGCCCTGCTGTGCGGGACGGTGGGAGCGGTCCGTGGGCCGCCGGTACCGGACCCGGATTTGGGCCCGTCGGCAGCCGATTCTTCCCCGTGACCGCCGTCCGCGTAACCGGAGCCGGCCTCGGCACCGCGGCGTGCGGCGCGGGCGGCACGGACACGTCCGGGCAGGGCGGCGAGACCACCGGGCAGGACGCCCACGACGACCACGAACAGCATGCCCAGCAGGAACAGCGGCTGGCTGAGCGGCACCCGCAGCACGGCGGGCAGGTCCGCGACGGCCGCCGGCAGGTTCTCCGCGACGGTCAGCCCGGTGAAGACGCCACGGTCCTCGGGGGCGTAGCCGATGCCGCGGCGCACCAGGGTGTGCGTGGGCAGGCCCACGGTCTCCGCGCCGTCCAGCAGCACGCTGCCGGTGCGCGGCACCAGGCCGAGCACGCCTCGCACGGTGGTCGTCTTGCCCGCGCCGTTGCGGCCGAGCAGGGCGGTGACGCCCCCTCCCGCCATATCGAGGTCGACGCCGTGCAGGATGTGCCGGCCGCCGATCAGCACCCGCAGACCGCGCACTCTCAGCAGGGCGGCGCCGCCCGGGGCGGGGGGTGCGGCGGTGGCGGTCCGTGGCCGTCCGGTCACTCACAGGGCTTCCCCGAGGTAGGCCTGCTGGACGGTGGGGTCGGCGGTGACGGCCTCGGGGCTGTCCAGCGCGAGCAGGCTGCCGTGGTGCATCACGGCGAGCCGGTCGGCCAGGCCCAGCAGCACGTCCATGTGGTGCTTGACCATGAGCACGGTGCGGCCCTCGTCACGGTGCAGGGTGCGGATCAGTTCGGTCAGGGCGGGTACTTCCTCGGCGCTGGCCCCCGCCATCGGCTCGTCCAGCAGCATCAGCCGGGGCTCCGCGACCAGCAGGACGGCGAGTTCCAGTTTCCGTTTCTCGCCGTGCGACAGGGACCGGGCGGGCGCGTCGGCGCGGTGCGCGAGGCCGGTGCGGGCCAGCACGTCGTCGACCTTGTCCTGGTACCGCGGGGCCCGCCGCCGACCGCCTTGGAGGCGTCACCGGCGTCGTCGCGCTCGGTGATCTCGACGGTGCGGCCGCCGACCTTGCCGGTGCCGCCGGTGGCGTGGTCGAGACCGGCCCTGAAGCCCTCGATGTACTGCTTGCCGTAGGCGGCCAGCGGACCGGTCTTCGAGTAGACGAGGCCGACCTTCACGGCCGCCGCCTCCTTCGCGTCGTCGGCGGACCCGGAGCCCGCCGTGCCGGCCTCGGCGCAGCCGGAGGCGAGGAGCGCGGCGGCCGCGAGGGCGGCCCCGGCGAGGATGGTGGTGCGGCGCGGGTGTGCGCGATGTGCGGACATCGTGGGCATCGGACCGGCTCCCGGAGGATGGATGCCGCGCCGGCCCGTGCCGCGGACGGTGGCGGCGGCACATGTGCGGCGGACGGCGGCGGCGCGGTTGCTGACGCAGGGGACGGTAGGAGCCACCGAGGGGCCGCCGACATGGTGTTGACCACCGCAGCTGAGGCGGCGGACATAGGTCCGCCCCACATGGTTTCGCCCCACGCAGCCCCCGGACCTGCGGGGCCTGCTGCCCGCCGGCAACCTTGGCCCCGCCGTCGGCGCCCCGCCTACGCTGTGGCCGCGTCCTCCTCCACGGCCGCGCGGCACGGCGACGCAGGGAACATCTCCAGTGGTGTCACCTCCAGCGCAGCAGCGCCCCGAGGCCGCCCGCGGGTGTGTCCTCGTGCGTTCCTGTGGCCGGGGTCACCGAGAGGGCCGCGGCGTCGGTGGCGACCACCGAGCGGATCACGGCGTCGTCGGCGCGGGTCGGCCAGGGCCGCGGCTCGCCCAGCGTCTTGAGATCCGTGCGCCGCACCGCCACCTGGTCGGGCGCCTCGCCGATCCACACCTCGCGGTGCGTGTCGGGGCCGTCCGGACGGACCAGCAGTTCGTCGATGCGGTGCTCACGCGCCGCCTCGACCAGCGCGGGCACCCCCTCCACGGCTCCGGCACGCCCCTCGGCGTCCGGGCTCCGAGCGGCCAGGAACCGTCCCAGCTCGGCCTCGGCGCGCCGGCGGACGTGCTCGGCGCGGGCCTGCTCGACCTCCTCGTCCAGGAGCCTGCTGCCGATGCCGTGGTCCGCCTCCACCACGCGGTCGGTCAGCCGCTGGGGCAACCGCTCGTGCACGGCACGGCACTCCCGCTGCTCCCCGACGAGAATCAGCAGGTCGGCGCGTACCTCGTCCTGGCACGCGGCGAGCGCGTCGGCGATCTCCCCGGCGTTGCTCTCCCAGGTGTTCTCCACCCTGAGCTGGAAGTGCCGCTCCGACCAGTCGGCCGTCGCCGTGCGGTGGAGGGGCCAGGGCTGAGCGGTGACCGAGCCCGCCTCACGGCTGCCCACCGCGCTGCGCAGTTCGAAGTCCGCGCCCCTGCGGTCGACGTACGCCACCAGGCAGAGCGGGTCCTCGCCCGCCAGTTCCAGCAGCGGCGCCACGTGCGGCAGGGGCGCCCAGCGGGCCAGGGTGCCGCCCGGCGGGCGGGCCAGCGGCGGGTCAAGCAGCACCTCGCCGGCCCGTGCGAACACGGCGCGGCCGTGCGGATCGGTGGAGTGGGCGAGACCGTCCACGGCCTCGGTGACGGCCCGGCAGGTCGGCTCGTCCGCTCCCTGCCCGGCCAGCTCGCGGCCGACCGCCTGGGCGGTCAGCTCCCGTTCGTGCGGTGTGTCCTCCGCGTGCCGTGAGAGGTCGACGTACACCGACGCCCAGGGCCCGGAGCGTTCGTACAGCGGATACAGAAAAGCAAGATCCATGGTCTTCTCCCGGGTGCTCGCCGCGGCCGATGCGCCGTGCCGCGTGGCCGGGCCGGTCGCCTGCCGCGTCCGGCACCCCGTCACGCGGTCGCGGTCTGCTCGGCGAACACGTCCAGGAACGTCTCGCAGAACGCCTTCAGATCGTCCGGTTTGCGACTCGTGACGAGCTTGCCGGGGCCGTGGTCGCAGACCTGCACCCGCTCGTCGACCCAGGTGCCGCCCGCGTTGCGGATGTCGGTGCGCAGGCTCGGCCAGGAGGTCAGCGTCCGCCCCCGCACGACATCGGCCTCGACCAGCGTCCAGGGGGCGTGACAGATCGCGGCGACCGGGCGCCCCTGCCGGCAGAAGTCCTGCACGAACGTCACGGCCCGCTCGTCCAGTCGCAGCTGGTCGGGGTTGGCGACGCCGCCCGGCAGCACCAGCGCGTCGAACGAGCCGGCCGACGCGGGGTCCACGACCTCGTCCACGGGAAAGGTGTCCGCCTTGTCGAGATGGTGGAACGCCTGCACCTCGCCCGGCCGTGTCGACACCAGTACGGGCTCGTGGCCCGCGTCGGTCGCGGCCTTCCAGGGTTCGGTGAGCTCGACCTGCTCCACGCCTTCGGGTGCGGTCAGGAACGCGATGCGCATGATGGTTCATCGTCCTTTCGTCGGCCCTACGGCCGCGGCGACGGTGTGCCCCGCGTCGGTCACCGCCGGCTGCCCGCATCGGAGCCGGCGTGGTCGTCCGACGCCGGTGTGACGCCGCCCGGAGTACCCACGGGGACCGCACCTATGCGCCGCGCCGGGCAGGGCCATGTGTGCCGCTGGGCCGGAGGTCCCCGCCGCGGGGACGTCGTCGCCCCGTGGCACCGTCACGCGGCCGCCCGCAACGCCTCCCGCTCCGGTACGCCTGGATCTCCTGTGTCTCCTGGCACCGCCCGCGGCACCGGAGCCGGCAGCCGGCGCGCCCGCAGCACGCGGCCGGCGGTGATCGTTCCGGCGATGAGCAGGCCGCCGACGATCAGGGCGCCGCGCGCACCGGAGACCTCCATGAGCAGGCCGAGCGCGGGCGGGCCGCCGAGGCTCCACACCGTGCCGATGCTGTTCCAGACGCCGAGCACCCGGCCCCGCAGATGGGCGGGCGGGTCGGTCTGCAGCACGGCCGTGCCCGCCGTGTCGGAGGCGGACTCCACGACGGCCATCGGCAGCACCAGCACCAGCAGCACGGCGAGCGAGGGCGACAGCCCGGCCGCCACCTGCAGCAGTCCACCGGTCGCGGCCAGCGTGCCGACGAGCCGGACCGAGGGCCGGCGGGTCCGGGCACCGAGGACGGCGCCCAGGGCACCGCCCACGGCGAGCACCGTGGACACGGTGCCGAAGGCCCCCGCACCGCCCGCGAGCGGCCCGGTGACGAGCACGGCCAGGGTGAGTCCGTAGTTGCGGCCGAGGACCGAGCTGATGCCGGTGACGCAGGCCAGCGCGACCAGACGGGGCCGCCGCGCGAAGTGGGCGAGCCCCTGGCGCACGGTCATGTCCCGGTCGGGCAGATCGTTCGGCGGGCTTTGCGTGTCCTTCGCCGCGGCGTGCGCCGAACTGCCGTGTACCGGACGCAGCAGCGGCACCACCGCGGTCACGAACAGGAACGACAGCCCGTTGGCGGCGTAGGCGGCGGCCGTGCCGAGAAAACCGACGGTCACGCCGGCCAGGGCCGTGCCGAGCAGCCGGCCCGCGCTGTGCACCAGGGCGCCCACACCGATGGCCGAGGGCACGTCGCCGGCGGGCACGAGATCGTTGCCGAGCAGGGCGCAGGCCGGTCCGTCGACGGTGGCGACGATGCCGGTCAGGGCGGCGAGCACGAGCAGGGACGGCAGGTCGAGCCGGTCCAGGGCCACGAGCACGGCCGTCGCGAACGCCACCGTGCCGAGCAGGGCCTGGCTGACGGCGACCGTCAGCCGGCGCGGCCACCGGTCGACCGCGGCGCCGCCGAGCAGGCTCATGAGCAGCGCGGGCGCGGCCTGCACGGACATGGACAGGCCCGTCGCGGCGGCCGATCCGGTGATCTGCAGCACGAGCAGGTTCTGCACCGTGAGCTGCATCCAGGTGCCGACGTTCGACACGAGGTTGGCGACGGACCACCAGCGCATGCTGCGGTGTCTCAGCGACCGCCAGGGCGAATGCGAGGCCCCGGTGCGCGGGGCGGCGGTTTCGGGCACGGGGGAGGGCGGGGAAGGAGGAGAAGACACGGTCCGGTACTCGATGACGACGGGGAGTCAGCGACAGGACCGGCCGGAGCCGAGCGGCCCGACCGGTGCAGCCGAACAGCCCGGCCGCGCTGCGTGGGCAGCGTCCACCGAGTCGGTCACGGCTCGCACCATCGTGGCAGAGCGGGCCCCTGCCGGCCGTTCCCGCGGCCCGGACGCCGCTGCGGTCCGGCCCAACTGCGCACGACTGCGCCGTACTTGGGGCATGCGTGTGTTTGCTCACAGGCGCAGCCGGTCAGTAGCGTTCAGCAGTTGAAGCCGACTGTGTCCGCCCTGGTATCAGCGGGGTGCGAGGGGTCCCGGGCCCGGTCGCGGTCACCCACCGTGCACGCGGGGCTGCCGACCCCGAGGGGGCCGACGGGCAACTGCTGGGTGGCGTGGGGAAACCGCGCGCCGGGAGTGAGGTTCCCTCTCGCCGTCACGCGGCTTTGCCCCGGGTGTGCGGCCCAGGCGACCGCCCGGACGCCCGGGCTCCGGCGCTCCACAAGGCGCGAGCGCACCGACCAAGTGGGACATCAGGAATCAACGTGTGAAAACTACTACCCGGGGGAACCCAGTGGCAGTGCTGTCCGCACAGCGGCGGACCCGGGGGCACGCCGACGCTCGCGAGCGCCCGGCAGCCGAACCTTCACTTTCGCACAAGCACCTTTCTCTGCCACGCCGGACGGTGAGGGCAGTGGCCTTCAGACACCGCGACGCGGACAAAGGACCCCTTATGACTGATACGACGACGTGTGCCACGTGGCGACGTGCCCTGGTGACCGGCGGCGCCGGGTTCATCGGCAGCCACCTGTGCGAGCAGTTGCTGAACGCGGGAACCGAAGTCGACTGCGCCGACAACCTGTTGTCCGGAGCGCGCGCGAATGTCGCCCACCTCCAAGGCCGCCCGGGCTTCCGGTTCGTGGAGTGCGACGTCTGCGCGCCCGACGCCACCGGGCGCCTGGCCGGACCGTACGACCTGGTCCTGCACTTCGCCTGCCCCGCCTCGCCCGCCGACTATCTGCGGCTGCCCCTCGAAACCCTCGACGCCGGCAGTCTGGGCACCCGCGCCATGCTGGCCGTCGCCGAGCGCGACGGCGCGCGGTTCCTGCTCGCCTCGACGTCCGAGGTCTACGGCGACCCCCTGGAGCATCCCCAGCGCGAGGACTACTGGGGCAACGTCAACCCGGTCGGTCCGCGCAGTGTCTACGACGAGTCGAAACGCTTCGCCGAGGCGCTGGTCACCGCGCATGTGCGCACCAAGGACGCCGACGCGGGCATCGTGCGCCTGTTCAACACCTACGGGCCGCGCATGCGGGCACACGACGGCCGCGTGGTGCCCACGTTCGTCTGCCAGGCCCTCGCCGGCGCATCGCTGACCGTGGCCGGTGACGGCAGCCAGACCCGTTCCCTGTGCTACGTCGACGACATCGTGGACGGCATCCTGCTGGTGGCCGCCAGCCGGTCGGTACGCCCCGTCAACCTCGGCGGCACCGACGAGGTGACCGTGCGGGAGATCGCCTCGCGCATCGTGGAACTGACGGGTTCCTCCTCCCGTATCGAGTTCGTCGACCGACCCGCCGACGACCCGCGGCGGCGCCGCCCGGACACCGCGCTGGCCCGCGAACTGCTGGGCTGGACACCCCGCGTGCCCTGGGAGGAGGGCATCAAGCAGACCATCGCCCACTTCGCGGCCCGGCCGGTGCCCGAGCCGGCCCCGCGGGTGTGAGACGCCCCCCATGCCCCGACGGAGGCACCATGCGTGTTCTGGGAATCAACGCCCTCTTCCACGACCCCGCCGCCGCACTCGTGGTCGACGGCCGGATCGTGGCGGCGGCGGAGGAGGAACGCTTCAGCCGGCGCAAACACGGCAAGCGGCCGATCCCGTTCTCCGCCTGGGAACTGCCCGAACTGTCCGCCCGCTGGTGCCTGGACCACGCCGGCCTGACCCCGTCCGACCTCGACGCGGTCGCCTACTCCTACGACCCCGAACTCGCCCGTCCGGCCGGCCTGATGGGACTGGACGACCCCTTTGACCACCTGCGGCAGGACTACGCCCGCCGGGCACCCGAGTTCCTCGCCGAGGCGCTGCCCGGACTCGATCCGGACAAGGTGCGCTTCGTCGCCCACCACGTCGCCCACGCCGCCTCCGCAGGCCAGGCGTCCCCGTACCCGGACTGCGCCGTCCTGGTGCTGGACGGCCGCGGCGAATGCGGCTCCCACCTCGCCGGCCGCTACGTCAACCGTGAACTGAGCGTGCTGCGTTCGCAGTCGCTGCCCGACTCGCTCGGCCTGTTCTACGAAGACCTCACCCAGCACCTCGGATTCCTGCGCAGCAGCGACGAGTTCAAGGTGATGGCCCTCGCCTCCCACGGCGAACCGCGCTTCCTCGACCGGCTGCGCCGCTACGTCCACCCGGACGCCGACGGGGGCTTCCGGGCCCGCCCCGTGCCCTGGGCTTCCCTCGTGCCGCCCCGCCCCGCGGGCGGCGCCTGGACACAGGACCACGCCGACGCGGCGGCCAGCGCCCAGGCGTGTCTGGAAGAGGTCCTGCTGGGCCTTGCACGGTGGCTGCGCGAGCACACCGGCGAGGACGCGCTGACCCTGGCGGGCGGCGTGGCACTGAACTGCGTGGCCAACACCCGGCTGTACCGGGACGGCCCGTTCGGGCACATCTGGGTGCAGCCCGCCGCCGGGGACGCGGGAACCGCCCTCGGCGCCGCGCTGCACGTCGCCCACCAGAAGGAAGCCGTGGAGGCCATGCCGTCCGCCGCCCTCGGGCGCGGCTGGCACGACGCCGAACTGCGCGCCTGGCTGGAGCGTGCGGCCGTGCCCTACGAGGAGCCCGAGGACATCGCGGAGACCGTCGCCGAAGAACTCGCCCGGGACGGCATCGTGGCCTGGTTCCAGGGCCGCAGCGAATACGGCCCCCGGGCCCTCGGACATCGCTCGCTGCTGGCCCATCCCGGCCGCGCCGACAACCTGGAACGGCTCAACGCGGTCAAGGGACGCGAGGAGTTCCGGCCCGTCGCCCCGATGGTGTCGGCCGAACGGGCCGCGGAACTGTTCGACGGCCCCCTGCCCAGCCCGTACATGCTGTTCGTGCACGACGTGGCCGCCGCATGGCGCGAGCGCATCCCCGCGGTCGTGCACGTCGACGGCACCGCCCGGATCCAGACCGTGGACCGCGCCACCGAGCCGCTGGTGGCCCGGATGATCGACGGCTTCGAACGCCGTACTGGGCTGCCCGTCGTCGTCAACACCAGCCTCAACACCGCCGGGCGGCCCATGGTGGACGACCCGCGCGACGCCCTCGAGTGCTTCGGCTCCGCCCCCGTCGACCTGTTGGCGCTCGGCCCGTTCGCCGTACGCCGGAAGAAGGTGTTCGCATGATGTGCGGCCCCGGCGAGCGGGAGCACGGCGCCCCCGCCTACGCCGTCGTCGTCCCCACGATCGGGCGCGACTGCCTCGCCGCGTGCCTGCGTGCGCTCGCCGCGGCCGACGGCCGTCCACCCGAGGAGGTGGTCGTCGTCGACGACCGCGCGGACCCCGCCACGCCGCTGCCCCTGGCCGCGGCGGGCGTCCTGCGGGACCGGACCCGCACGCTGCGCACGGGCGGACGAGGGCCGGCCGCCGCCCGCAACGCCGGGTGGCGCACCGTGCGCGCGCCCTGGACCGTCTTCCTGGACGACGACGTCCAGGTGCTGCCCGACTGGCCCCGCCGGCTCGCCGAAGACCTCACCGCGGCCGACGCCACCACCGGCGGGGTGCAGGGACGCCTGCGGGTCCCGCTCGACCCGGATCGCAGGCCCACCGACTTCGAACGGGGCACCGCGGGTCTGGAACACGCGGCCTGGGCCACCGCCGACATGGCCTACCGCACGGCGGCACTGGCCGAGGTCCACGGCTTCGACGAACGGTTCCGCCGCGCGTTCCGGGAGGACGCCGACCTGGCCCTGCGGGTCTCGGACGCGGGCTGGTCCCTGCGCCGCGGACGGCGCACCACCCGCCACCCGGTGCGGGACGCCGACCGGTGGGTGTCGGTACGGGCCCAGCGCGGCAACGCGGACGACGCGCTGATGAGCGCTCTGCACGGCCGCGACTGGTGGCACCGCGCCCGGGCGCCGCGCGGCCGGCTGCCCCGGCACGCGCTCGTTGCGGCCATGGCACTCGCGGCGCCCGCGCTCGCCCTGGCCGGCCGGCCGCGCGCCGCCGGGGCCTGCGCCGCCCTGTGGGCGCTGGGCACCGGCGAGTTCGCCCTCGCCCGCATCCTGCCCGGACCGCGCACCGCACCGGAGATCGCCACCATGCTCGCCACCAGCGTCGTCATCCCGCCGCTGGCGGTGGGCCACTGGCTCACCGGCCTGGCACGGCACCGGACAGCCGTGCCCCTGCGGCCCGCGCTGCCGCCGCCCGAGCCGGCACCGGCACCGGCCGCACGACGGGCCACGCCGTACGGAGGCACGCCATGACACACCGTGCCGCCCGCCGAAGGCCCAGCGTCCCGCACACGCACACCGCCACGGCAACCGTCCTGGCCCGGGCCGCGACCCGCGTCCAGGACACATCCGGTGGCATGCACGGCGCTCCGGCCGTCGAGGCACTGGACACCGCCGCCGCCCGCCGCCGTCACGAGCAAGGCCGCACCTGCCGAGCCCCCCGGTGCCGTCCGGCCCCTGAGACCGCCCGGCCCGGCCGGGCCGCAGGTATCCGCGGCACCGCCCACTCGCCCGCGCCCGGCCAGGCCGCAGGTATCCGCGGCAGCGCCCACTTGTGTGTGTCCCGCCGGGCTGTCGGCGTCTGCGGTGGTGTCCACTTGTGTGTGTCCGGCCGGGCTGTCGGCGTCCGCGGTGGTGCCCACTCGCCCGCGCCCGGCCGGGCTGTCGGCGTCCGCGGTGGTGCCCGCCTGTGCGCGGTCGTGCCGATCCGCCGCGGTGGTCCGCGAGGTGACGTGTCGTGAAGGCACTCGTCGTTCGTCTCGACAGCTTCGGTGACGTGCTGCTCGCCGGGCCCGCGGTCCGGGCCGTCGCCGCGCACAGTTCGCACGTGACGATGCTGTGCGGCCCGGGCGGGGAACCCGCCGCCCGTCTGCTGCCCGGCGTGGACGACGTGATCGTGTGGGCCGCGCCGTGGGAGGGCTTCGATCCGCCCGCCGTCCACGAGGCGGATGTCGACGGCCTGATCCGGTGCCTCACGGACGCCGCCTTCGACACCGCGCTCATCCTCACCTCGTTCCACCAGAGCCCCCTGCCCACCGCGCTGCTGCTGCGACTGGCGGGCGCCCGGCGGATCGGCGCCGAGAGCGTCGACCACCCCGGGCGGCTCCTCGACGTACGGCACCGGCGGCTGCCCGGCCGGCACGAGACACAGGCCGCGCTCGACACCGCAGCCGCCATGGGATTCCTGCCGCACCCGGGCGACGACGGGCGGCTGCGCGTCCTGCCACCGCCCGACACCGCGGCCCTGACCGGCAACGGCCCCTACCTCGTCGTCCACCCCGGCGCGAGCGCACCCGCACGCACCTGGCACCCCGAACGCTGCGCCGAGGCCGTCGACCTGCTCACCGACGCGGGACACCGCGTCGTCGTCACCGGCGGCCCCGGCGAGCGGGAACTCACCCGTCGGGTGAGCGGCCGCACCGCCGTCGACCTCGGCGGCCGGACCGACCACCGCACCCTGGCCGGCGTGCTGTGCCTGGCCGACGTCGTGGTCAGCGGCAACACCGGCCCGGCCCACCTCGCCGCAGCCGTGGGGACACCGGTCGTGTCCCTGTTCGCGCCCGTCGTCCCCGCCGACCGCTGGGCACCCTACGGGGTGCCGAGCATCCTCCTCGGCGACCAGACGGCGCCCTGCGCGGACAGCCGCGCCCGCAGCTGCCCCGTACCCGGCCATCCGTGCCTGGACGAGATCACGGGCCAGGACGTGGTGCGCGCGGTGCACAAACTCCTCCAGGAGGGTGCATGAACATCCTTGTCTGGCATGTGCACGGCTCATGGCTCACCTCGTTCGTGCAGGGCCCCCACACCTTCCTCGTCCCGGTGACCGCGGACCGCGGCCCCGACGGACTCGGGCGGGCCCGCACCTGGCAGTGGCCGGCGAACGTCCGCGAACTGACCCCCGACCGGCTGCGGCAGGCCGACATCGACCTCATGGTGCTGCAACGGCCGCACGAGACGGACCTGGCCCGGCGCTGGACCGGCCGCCGCCCCGGCATCGACGTGCCCGCCGTGTACGTCGAGCACAACAGCCCGCACGAGACACCCGTCGACACCAGGCACCCGCTGGCCGACCGCCACGACATCACGCTCGTGCACGTCACCCACTTCAACCACCTCATGTGGGACAACGGCCGGGCGCCCACCACGGTGATCGAGCACGGCATCATCGACCCGGGCCATCGGTGGACCGGGCAGGAGCGGCGCGCCGCCGTCGTCGTCAACGAGCCGCTGCGGCGCGGCCGTACCACCGGAACGGACCTGCTGCCCCGGTTCGCCGACTGGGCGCCGCTGGACGTCTTCGGCATGCGCACCGACACCCTCGCAGACCGCCTGGGACTGCCACCCGAACGGTGCCGGGCCCGGGATCTGCCCCAGGCCGAACTGCACGCGGCGATGGCCCGCTGCCGCCTCTACCTCCACCCGGTCCGCTGGACCTCCCTGGGGCTGTCCCTGCTGGAGGCGATGTTCCTCGGGATGCCGGTGGTGGCGCTGGCCACGACCGAGGTCCGCGAGGCGGTACCCGACGGAGCAGGCGTCGTCTCGAACCGCTTCGACGTCCTGCGGGACGCCGTCCGTGGCTTCCTCGCCGACGCCGAGGACGCCCGGACGGCGGGGGAGGCCGCCCGGGCCGCGGTGCGGGCCCGCTACGGGGAACGACGTTTCCGGGACGACTGGGAACGCCTGATCAAGGAGGTCACACGATGAGCCACAGCTACTCCACGGCCGGGCGCGTCGCCATGGTCTCCGAGCACGCCAGTCCGCTGGCCGAGCTCGGCGGACCGGACGCGGGCGGCCAGAACGTGTACGTGGCCCAGCTCGCGGCGCAGCTGACCCGGCGGGGCCACGAGGTCGTGGTGTACACACGCCGCGACACTCCCGGGCTCCCGGAGCGGGTCACCACATCGGAGGGCGTACGGGTCGTGCATGTGCCCGCCGGCCCGCCCGCCCCCATACCCAAGGACGAACTGCTGCCCCACATGGGGCAGTTCAGCCAGTGGCTGGCCTGCGAATGGGCAGCCGACCCGCCCGACGTGGTGCATGCGCACTTCTGGATGTCGGGCATGGCCGCACTGGCCGGCGCACGCCCCCTCGGACTGCCGGTGATCCAGACCTACCACGCCCTCGGCACCGTGAAGAAACGTCACCAGGGCGCCGCCGACACCAGCCCGCCCGAGCGCATCGCGATCGAGAAGGCCGTGGGCCGCGAGTGCGCCGCGATCATCGCCACCTGCGCGGACGAGGTGGCCGAACTCGACGCGATGGGCCTGTCCCGGCGGCACGTCACCGTCGTCCCCTGCGGTGTCGACCCCGGGCTCTTCGCACCGGTACCCGGCGCGCGCGAACACGGCACCGCCCCCCGGCGGCTGCTCGCCATCGGCCGCCTCGTCCCCCGCAAGGGCTTCGACCGCGCCGTCCGCGCCCTGGCGGCCGTCCCCGACGCCCAGTTGCTGATCGCAGGCGGACCCCAGCGCGCCCTGCTGAGCGCCGAACCGGAGGCGGAGCGCCTGTGGGCCCTCGCTGTCGAACACCAGGTCAGCGATCGCGTGGCGCTGCTCGGCGGGGTGAGCCGCGGGCACATGCCGGGGCTGATCTCCAGCGCGGACCTCGTGCTGTCGCTGCCCCGCTACGAACCGTTCGGCATCGTCCCGGTCGAGGCCATGGCCTGCGGCACCCCCGTGGTCGCCACCGCGGTCGGCGGACAGCTCGACACGGTCGTGGACGGCCGCACCGGTGTCCTGGTGCCGCCCGGGAGCGCCTACCACGCCATCGGCACGACGGTCCGCGGCCTGCTCGACGACCGGGACCTGCTGGCCGAGTACGGCGCCCGCGGACGGCGGCGGGTGCTCGACCACTACACCTGGGACCGGGTCGCCGACGCGGTGACCCACGTCTACAGCGCCGTGTCGAGTGTCCCCTCGCTCTCGGGAGTCGTCCGATGAAACCCGTCACCGACGTCACGCACTGCGACGACCTGCTGAACGCCCTCGATAAGTTCCGTGCCAACGCCGACCTGCTCAAGCGGTGGGGCACCGCCCTCGCCGGCCGGCTGGGCGACGGCGCACGGCTGCTGGCCGCGGGCAACGGCGGCAGCGCGGCCCAGGCCCAGCATCTGACCGCCGAACTCGTCGGCCGCTACCGCGACGACCGCCCCGCGTACTCCGCGCTCGCCCTGCACACGGACACCTCCGCCACCACGGCGATCGCCAACGACTACGGAGTGCAGGAGATCTTCGCCCGGCAGGTCGCCGCGCACGGCCGGCCCGGCGACGTGCTGATGCTGCTGTCCACCAGCGGAGCCAGCGCCAACCTGCTCGTCGCCGCGACCGAGGCGCACCGCCTCGGCATGACGGTCTGGGCGCTGACCGGCCCGGCACCCAACCCCCTGCAGGCCGCCGCCGACGAGGCGCTGAGCGTGTCCGCGACGAGCGCCGCCACGGTCCAGGAACTGCACCTCGTGGCCGTCCACATGCTCTGCGAGTCCTTCGACCCGGCGGTGCGCCGGCACACCGACACGCAACGGCGCCGCACCGGCAGGCGGCCGGCCGGCGCGGGGAGGACCGGCGGATGACCACGCCAAGCCCGCTGCTCGTCGTCGGGGACGCCCTGCTCGACCACGACCTCACCGGCCGCGCCGACCGCCTCGCGCCCGACGCGCCCGTGCCCGTCGTCAGCGACGTCCGGCGCACCAGCCGCCCGGGCGGCGCGGCGCTCGCCGCCTGCCTCGCCGCTCTCGACGGCCGGCCCGTCACCCTCGTCACCGCGCTGGGCGACGACCCGGCCAGCGACACCCTGCGCCGGCTGCTGGCCGGCCGGGTCCGGCTGGTCCGGCTGCCGCTCGGCGGTGAACTCTCCAGCAAGACCCGGGTGCTCGCGCAGGGCAGGCCGCTGCTGCGCCTGGACGACGGGGACGGCCGCGCCCTGCACGCCACCGACGAGGCACGTGACGAGCTGAACGCGGCCGGCGCCGTCCTCGTCGCCGACTACGGCCGCGGCACCGCCGACACGCTGCGCTCCGCGCTGACCTGGGCGGCCGCCCGGGTGCCCCTCGTCTGGGACCCGCATCCGCGGGGCGCACCGCCGGTGCCCGGCGCCCGCGTCGTCACCCCGTCAGCGAACGAGGCCCGTGCCTTCGCCGCCCGCCTCGACGGCGCCCGCGAACCCGCCGCGGGCAGCGAACTGAGCACCGGCGCGCACGACGCCGCGGCGCTCGTCGCGGCCTGGCGGGCCGCCGCGGTGACCGTGACGCTGGGCGGGCGCGGCGCGCTGCTGTCGCACGGCGGGACACCGCTGATGGTGCCCTCGCCGGTCACCTCCGAGGGCGACACCTGCGGCGCCGGTGACCGGTTCGCGGCGACGGTCGCCGGGCTGCTGGCCGACGGCGAACTGACCGAGAACGCCGTGCGCGCGGCCGTGCACGCCGCCACCCGCTACGTCATGGAGGGCGGCGTCCGCTCGCTCGGCACCGGAACCCTCCCCGACGAGGAGGCGCCCCTCGCCGCCGGACATGAGCCGGACGACGACGCCGTGCGCACGGCCGACCGGGTACGGGCGGCGGGCGGGACGGTGGTCGCCGCGGGCGGCTGCTTCGACCTGCTGCACGCGGGTCACGTCGCCCTGCTGCAGGCCGCCCGGCGCGCCGGGGACTGCCTGATCGTGTGCGTGAACTCCGACACGTCGGTGCGCCGGCGCAAGGGCGGCGGCCGGCCGCTCGTTCCGGTGGCCGACCGCGTCCGGGTGCTGCGCGCCCTCGAATGCGTCGACGCGGTCGCCGTGTTCGAGGAGGACACACCGGAGCGGCTGCTCGGCGAGCTGCGCCCGCACATCTGGGCCAAGGGCGGCGACTACGCCCGCACCCCGATGCCGGAGGCGTCCCTGGTGGCGAGCTGGGGCGGCCAGGTCGTGCTCTTCCCCTACCTCGACGGACGCTCCACCACCGGCATCGCGCGGCGGGCCGCACTCTTCCCGCGCCCAGCGGGCCTCGCCGGGGCCGCGGCGCCGGGACGGACGCGACGGTGACCGCCGCACCGGACGACGCGCCGCGGGTGCTGGTGCTGCGCGCCCTGGGACTGGGCGACCTGCTCACCGGCGTGCCCGCACTGCGTGGCGTGCGCCGGGCCTTTCCACGGCACCGGATCGTCCTCGCGCTGCCCGCGGCCCTCACCGAGGCCGCACTGGCCACCGGCGCCGTCGACGAGATCCTGCCGGCCGAGGCACTCGAGCGGGCCGTGCCGCGGCTGGACCACTGGCCGGGACCACCCCCGGACGTGGCGATCGACCTGCACGGCAACGGGACCGAGAGCCGCGACGCACTGGCCGCCCTCGCACCGCGCCGGCTGCTGGCCCACGCACACGAGGACCCGGTCACCGGCCGGCCGCCGGTGTGGCGGTGGGACGAACACGAGCGGGAACGCTGGTGCCGCTTCCTCGGGGCGTACGGCATCCACGCCGACCGCGACGACCTGCGGCTGCCACCCCCACAGGCGGCCTCCGCGGCGCCCGGCGCGGTCGTGGTCCACCCCGGCGCGCAGTCCGCCGCACGCCGCTGGCCGGCCCCGCGGTTCGCCGAGGTGGCCCGGCGCCTGCGGGCCCTCGGCCACCGCGTCGTCGTCACCGGCGGCCCCACGGAGGACGCCCTGGTGCTGGACGTCGCCGGACGCGCGCAGCTACCCGGCCGGGACGTGCTGCGCGGCGGGCTGCCGTTCGGCGAACTGTCGGCACTCGTCGCCCGTGCCGCGCTGGTCATCAGCGGCGACACCGGCCTCGCCCACCTCGCCGTGGCGCACGGCGGGCCGTCCGTGACGCTGTTCGGACCGGTCCCGCCGCGCCTGTGGGGGCCGCCGCCCGGCCCGCGCCACCGCGCCCTGTGGAAAGCAGGACCACCCGGCGATCCGCACGGCTCCACGCCCGACCCGCAGCTGCTGCTGATCGCGGCGGACGAGGTCACCGAGGCGGCTCGCACCCTGCTGCGCCCCGGCCCGGCCAGGCGGCCGGCACCGGCCATGCGACCCCGGAACGGAGATGAGGCCCGTGTTCCCCCGGCCCGTCCCTGAACAGCACTCCACCGCGGCCGATGTCCCCGACGGCCGTGTCACGGTCGCGGTGATCACCCGCGACCGGTGCGCCAGCGTGCTGCGCACCCTCGACTTCCTCGGCGCGCTCCCCGAGCGCCCCGAAGTGATCGTCGTCGACAACGGCTCCGACGAGGCGACGCTGCGGGCACTGCGCCGGCACCCGGCGGCCACCCGCGTGCTCAACCCCGGCGGGAACACCGGTTCCCTGGGCCGCAACCTCGCCGTACGGCACGCCACGACTCCCTACGTCGCCTTCAGCGACGACGACTCCTGGTGGACGCCGGGCACCCTGCGCCGAGCCGCCGACCTGCTCGACGCCCACCCACGCCTCGGTCTGCTGGCGGCCCGCACCCTCGTCGGCCCCCGGGCCACGGAGGACCCGCTCAACGCCCTCCTCGCCGCCTCCCCGCTGCCCGACCGGCCCGACCTGCCCGGGCGGCCGGTCCTCGGCTTCCTCGGCTGCGCCTGCATCGCGCGCCGTGCCGCCTTCCTCACCGCGGGCGGCTACCACCCGCTGCTCTTCTTCGGCGCGGAGGAGACCCTGCTCGCCTACGACCTCGCGGCCGGCGGCTGGGGCGTCACCTACGAGCCGTCCCTGACGGCCCGGCACCACCCCGCCCCGTCGGGCCGCGCCGGCCGGGGCCACCTGGTGCGCCGCAACCAAGTCCTCACCCTGTGGCTGCGCCGCCCCCTCCCGGTGGCCCTGCGGGGCAGCGCGCGCCTCGCCGGCGACGCGATCACCGGCCGTCCCGGCGCCCGGCGGGCCCTCGGGGACCTGCTCGTGCGGCTGCCGGCCGCGCTCGGCCGGCGCCGCCGGCTGCCACCGGAGGTGGAACGGGCGGCCCGGCTGCTGGACGGCACCGCGACCCCGCGGACCCGCGGGGGAGGGCGGCCATGAGCACGGACACCGCCACGCCCGACGGCAGTACCAGCGTCGTGGTGATCACCCACAACCGGCGCGCCGAACTGCTGCGCACGCTGGAGCTGATGCGGCGGCTGCCCGAGCGGCCCGCGCTGATCGTCACCGACAACGCCTCCACCGACGGCACGGCCGAAGCGGTCCGGCGCGCCTTCCCCGACGTCCGGCTGCTGTGCCCCGGCCGCAATCTGGGCGCCGTGGGACGCAACCTCGCGGTGCGCCACGTCCGCACGCCCTACGTCGCCTTCTGCGACGACGACACCTGGTGGGAGCCGGGCAGCCTGCGACGGGCGGCCGACCTGCTCGACCCGCGGCCCCGGCTCGCGGCCGTCACCGCCCGTATCGTCGTCGAGCCCGCCGGCACCGAGGACCCCGTCGTACCGGAGCTGCGCGGCTCGCCGCTGTCGGGGCCCGACTGGCTGCCGGGGCCGGCCCTGGGCTCCTTCCTCGCCGCCGCCACCGTGCTGCGCACCGACGCCTTCCGGTCCGCCGGCGGCTTCCACCCCGGACTGTGGCTGGGCGGCGAGGAGGAACTGCTCGCCACCGATCTGCAGCGGGACGGCTGGTGGCTCAGCTACGCCGACGAGCTGACCGTCCACCACCAGGCGTCGGCGCTGCGGGACGGCACCGAACGGCGCATCACCGGCCTGCGCAACACCCTGTGGTTCACCTGGCTGCGCCGCCCGCTGCTGCCCGCGCTGCGCCGCACGGCCGAGCTGATGCTGACCGTGCCCCACGACATGGCCTCGCTGCGCGCCTTCGCCCGCGCGGCGGGCGGGCTGCCCTGGGTCCTCAGGTCGCGAGCCCCGGTCCCGCCGGCCCTGGAGGAACGGCTGGCCGCCCTGGAGCGGGCCCGGCACGACTCGACCGCCCGCAAGTACGTGGGGTGAGCCGCCGGGCTGCCGGCGGGGGTGTGTGGCCAAGGCCACGCAGGAAGCAGGCGGCGGCCGTCCCCGTACGGCCGTTTCCCGGATTACCGTTTCATCCAGCCCTGTCCGCTTCCCCGCTGTACCCCCTTGGTCCCCCCTGTTCTCTCCTGTTTCCCGTTGTTCCGCCTCGTTCCCCGTTGTTCCCCTCGGCCCTGGGACGGCAAGCAGTGCTCGCAGATCTCTCCCCGCTCATCGCGGCGACGGCTCGCTGGCTGACGACCGCCTTTCCACCGGACGGCGGCGTGATCGCCTCCGCCCTGTGCGAGGCACAGGCGCGGCAGGCGGTGACCGTGGCGGCATGGCTGCGGTATCCGACCGCGCTCGACGCCGGGCTGGTCGCGATGGCCGGGCCCGGGGGTTCGTCACGGCTCGACTGGATCACCGGCGCGGACCCGGCGCACGACCCCGAGACGGCCGAGACGGCCTGGCGCACCTGGGTGGACGAGGTGGTCGCCAGCTGGGCGGCCGGCTTCCTCGCCGACCCCGGCCTGGCCGGCCGCGCGGTGGACGCGCTCGCCGGGGGAGAGCACACCGCCGCCGCACGGGTCGACTTCCGGCGGCTGCGCACCCCCGACGAGGGCGACCGGCGTGCAGGGGCGCTGCTGAGACACCCCGACCTGCTCGCCCCCGTCGCGGAACTGCACCGCGCCCAGCTGCTCGCCCGGCTCGACGAGTGCGGGCGCGCGGCCATGAACTGAGCGCCCCGGTCCACGGGCGGGCCCTGCGGACCGGGGCGGGCCCTCGGGCGGTCTTGCGAGCCGGCAGGGGCGCAGGGCAGGCCGCCGGCCCCGTCGTCGGCCGCGCGGCCGGTCAGCCGGTCTTGCCCCGGCCCGTCAGCACGTCGCGGAGCCGGTCGACCAGACCGGCGCCCGGCGCCAGCAGCTTGTTGGCCGGAGGCTTGTCCGGTGCGGAGGGGTGCGGGCGGGTCGGCGCGATCTTCTTCGTCTGCCGCACCTTGTCGCCCAGATCGTTCAGGGCGTCGGTGGGGCAGGCGGCGCGCAGCTTCGGGAAGAGGTTCTGCTCCTCGTCGGTGATGTGCGCGCGGATCTCGCTCATGAGGGCGCCCACGAGCCGGTCGAACTCCGTGTCCTGCGCGTCCGCGCCTTCCAGATCCTTCATGATCTGTTCGGCCTTCGCATGGTCCTCGATCTCCTTGTCGGCCAGCGCGTCACCTCCCGCGACGTGCTCACGCACAGCCGGGTAGAGATACGCCTCCTCGGCCACCGAGTGCCGCACCAGCTCCATGGTGGCCTGGTCGGCGTACGCCTTCCGGTTCTTGTCACCGGGCGCCAGCGCCTCGATCTTCCCGAAGATCTCCTCGACCTCCCGGTGATCGGTGGTGAGCTCGTCGATCACGTTTCCACCGTGTCCCATGTCGTCCACCTCCTGACACAGCCCAGCGGTCCGTCCGCTGCAGCACCCGAGTCCCCGGCATCGGCGTTCTCACGCACCCGCGGCAGACCCGTCGTTCTGGCTCCGCGGGTCCGGCGGAGTCGGACGTCTGCTTTCGGGGAACTCGCTGCTGCGCACGCAGACCGACGCCCACGGCACGGACGAGGGCCACAAGGGCGGCGGGGAAGGCGCGGTGTGCCACCGGAGCAGCGGGCCGGGCATCCGTGACCGCGCGGCGTGGAACACAGGACAGGTGGAACACAGCACAGGAGGCACCGTGCCCGAATCGCCCGACCACAGGGACGCGCCGTGAACCGGCCGGCCGCGGTGCTCTTCGACCGTGACGGCACCCTCGTCGAGGACGTCCCGTACAACGGCGACCCGGACCGGGTGCGACCGCTGCCCGGTGCCCGGCCCGCCCTGGACCTGCTGCGCGCGGCGGGCCTGGCCACCGGCGTGGTCAGCAACCAGTCGGGCATCGGCCGGGGGCTGCTCACCCACGCGTCGGTCCGCCGGGTGAACGCGCGGGCCGACGCCCTGCTCGGCGGACTCGACACCTGGGTGTACTGCCCGCACGCGCCCAGCGACGGCTGCGCCTGCCGCAAGCCGCGTCCCGGGCTCGTGACCGAGGCGGCCCGGCGGCTGGGCGTGGCGCCCGCGGACTGTGTGGTGATCGGTGACATCGCCGCCGACCTGGAGGCCGCGCGGGCGGCGGGCGCGCGAGGCGTGCTGGTGCCGACGGCGGCGACGCTGCCGAAGGAGATCGCCGCGGCCCCCCGCAGCGCGCCCGACCTGCTGACCGCGGTGTGCTGGTTGCTCGGCGAGAACGGGCGTACCCACACGTGAGACGCCGCAGGCCGGGCCGGCACAGCCGGTCGCGCATCCGGCAGCCGGGCGCGGCAGCGCCGTGACCGAGCGCGCGGTTGCCCGCGGCCCCTTGGGGGCGCTGCGCCTCGGATGGCGTCGGGGATCCGTCCGGGCCGCGCCGGCACATGTGACCGGACACGTTTCTCTCGTCGTTCCGCGGAAACCCGGTGATCTCCCGGACCGGAGCGCACAGGGTTCGGACAGCGAAGGAAGTGGACCGGCGTGACTGCGGAAACACCCAGGAAAGAGACGACCACCCCGCGCAGCCCCGAGACGGGGTGGGCGAGGGCGCGGCGGCTGCGCGGGCAGGGCATACGCACCTGTGTGCGGGCGACGGCCGACGGCAGGGCCGCGGACGGGCTCCGCGGCGACGAAGGGAACGTCGTCCGAGGTGAGGACTGACGCCGGCGCACCGTATGTCCCGTGCCGGGGTGGTGTTTCCGTGGGCGTGCCGGCCTGCCTCATGGGGGCAGCCACCCCGTCTCCCGCCGCGGCACCGGTCCGTTCCCGCCGCGAGGGCGCGCGGAACCGGCCGGCTCGACGACGGAGGCATGTGCCTCCGCCAGGGGCTCGTCCGGGACGACACCGAGGCGCGCGACGAACGTCGGCTCGCCTCGGGCCAGCGCCCGGCGCAGGTGTTCCGTCCAGGCGGCATACCGCACGCTCGCTGTTCCCCGGGGCCCTTGTGCGCTCACGCGTGCATCAACGAGAGATGCGCGCGAGCGGATGTCCGCCGGACGGAGGGAACTGCGGCATGGCGGGCCGGCCCGGGGGCACTCGGAGGACGGCCACGGAGACCCGCCCGGGTCCCGAAGGGTCCCAAGGAGGCGAGATGACCAGCAGCACCGAGACCGGTGACATCACCGGCACCCTCGACAAGGACTACAACCTGATCTGGTATGTGGAGGCATGCCTCAACAACGCCTTGCGGCTGGAGACCTACATAGGCGATGCCGAGCGCGAGAAGGACAGCGCACTCGCGGAACTCTTCCGCAAGGCCCAGGCCGACAGCCGCAAGGGCGCGGAGCTGGGCATGGAGCTGCTGCGTGACCGGCTGACGTCCTGAACCGCCCGGGCCGCCCGGCGCGGCCCGGCGCCGATACCCGGTGCTCCGCATCGGGTCCGGCAACGGTGATCGTGGTGAAGCGAAGGGGAAGGCCGGCCGGCATGAGGCTCACGAGACGGACTACGCAGACGACACAGACGACACAGAAACGCACACCCACAGACCTGAGCGGTGCGCTCGCGTCGGTGATGGACGCCCTGGAGGGCGAGGAACGACTCGACGGCATCAGCGGGGCGCTGCGCAAGAGCGTACGCGCGCTTCCTCTGGGCCGGGGCAGGGACATGCTGCGGGGCCTGTGGCTCGGCCATCCCCTCCACCCCGTGCTGGTGCAACTGCCCATCGGCTCATGGAGTTCCGCCGCGGTCCTCGACCTCTTCCCCGGGGAGAGCCGGGCCGCGCGCCGCCTGGTGGCGGTCGGTCTGGCCGCCGCGGGACCGGCCGCGCTGGCCGGCTGGGTGGAATGGGCGGAGCAACGCCCGCGACAGGCCCGGGTGGGCCTGGTGCACGCCACCGCCAACGCGGCCGCGGTCCTCGCGTACGCCGCCTCCCTGGCGGCGCGTACCAAGGGGCGTCCCGTGCTCGGCCGGGTGCTGGGCTACGGAGGGCTGACGGTCGCCACGGCCGGGGGACTGCTCGGCGGCCACCTCGCCTACCGGCAGGCCGCCGGCGTCAACCACGCGGAAGCGGTGCCCGTGCTGGTCGAGCCGGGCTGGCACCGCGTCGGCACGCTGGACGACTTTCCCGTGGGCGAGCCCGTACGGCGGACGGCCGACGAGGTGGCCCTGGTCGTCGTCCAGGACGCACCCGGGGTGCTGCACGCACTGGCCGACCGGTGCAGCCACATGGACGGTCCGCTGCACGAGGGCAAGGTCCTGGAGGGCTGCATCGAATGCCCGTGGCACGGAAGCCGGTTCAGGCTCGCGGACGGAACGAGTGTCCACGGCCCGGCGACCGCACCCCAGCCCCGGTTCGACTGCCGGGTCGTCGCCGGAAGAGCCGTCGAAGTCCGCCTCGCCCCGCGGTGATCCAGGGCGTCACCGGCCACCTCGCGGGGGCTCGTGTGGCCGGGGAGCGAGGCGAGCCGAGGAGGCGCCGTCATCATGGGCGAGTACCCGGAACCTTCGCGGGACGCCCCGCTGTCGCCCCATGAGCGGTCCGCCCTGGCGCGGATCGAGGCGGAGCTGCGGCACGACCGCCGTTTCGCCCGCCGGATGAGCGGAGGGCCCTCGGCCATCTGGCTGCGGCTCGCCGTCGCACTGATGACCCTGGCCTCGGTGTTCCTGGCGGTCATCGGCGCGCGCACCTCGGACCGTGCGGTGCTGTGGTGCTTCGCCGTGGTGTGGCCGCTCACGCTGGTGCAGGCCTTCCGGCTGCTGTGCCGCGCCACCCGCGACGGTGTGCCCGCACGCCGTGGCGGTGGGTGGCCGGACTGAGGACCGGCCTTGGGCGGCCAGGGGCGGCAGCCGTGCGCAGGTGGACCCGGGCGCCGGGCGGGGGGAGTCCGGTACCCGGGTCCTTCCTGCAACCCACGGCCGCTCAGCCGCGTTCTCCGAGTTCCCCGGGCCGTACGGCGAAAACACGTCCGTGGGCGTCAACCGCGGGCGGGGCCCGTCGCATCGGCGGCGCGACGGGCCCCGCCCGCCGGCTTCCCCGCTCCATCTCCCTTCTGAGACCGGCTACTTGTTGGGCCTGGCGGCGCTGATGTCGCCGAGCGCCGACCCCGGGTCACGCTCGATCGCCATGTCACCGAGGGCGACGATGCCGATCGGATGCCCGTTCTCGACGACGGGGAGCCGCCGCACGGAGTGCTCGCGCATCAACTCGACCGCATGCCCGAGGTCTTCGTCCGGGCCGACGGTCACCAGCTCGCCGCTGCCCACCATGGCCGCGGTCGTCCGGTCCGGGTCCATGCCCTCCGCGATCGCCCGCACCACCAGGTCGCGGTCGCTCACCACACCGTGCAGTTCCTCGCCGTGAGTCACCAGCACGGTGCCGATGTCCTGGTCGCGCATCAGCCGGGCGACCGCGGTGACCGAGGCCTGCGGTTCCACGGTCACCGGGGTGCCGGTCATGATGTCGCGTACATGCTCAGTCATGTGCCGTACCCTTTCCACTCGTCGCGTTCCATTTATCGCGGTGCTGTCCACCGCTCTGTGCGACCGGGTACCCACGGTCCGGCACCGTCCACCCGGAAACGGTCGGGGCCGCCCGTTTCCGTCCCTTCGGGCCTGGATACTCGGGCTGAGGCCGCTTCCGCCACCGGTGGCGCGGCGATCGAGCACCGTCGACGAATCCACCGGAGCCCATGAGTGAGGACAGGGGCAGCAGCCCCCCGCAGGTCCCGCAGGGCGCCGAGGCGGCCACGGTCGTCGTCCGGCCCTACGGCAACCCGCTTCCGCTCGGATTCTTCTCCTTCGGCATCGGCATGGCGCTCCTCGGCGGCCTGGGACTCGACCTGATCACCGGTGACCAGATCCGCACGGCCGGCATCCTGCTGGCCGTCTTCGTGTTCCCCCTCGAACTCCTCGCCGCGATCATGGCCTATCTGACCCGTGACACCGGAGCGGCCAGCACACTCGGGCTGTTCGCCACGTCCTGGGCCTCTCTCGGCGCGCTGTACGCCGTTTCTCCCTCCGAGCGGACGAGCACCGCCGTGGGCATGTACCTGTGCGCGTTCGCCCTGATGCTGCTGCCGCTGATGGTGGTCGCCTTCCTCGGCAAGGCACTGCTCGGCGCCGTGCTGACCGTCTCGGTGCTGCGCGCCGTCCTCGCCGCGGCCTACCAGCTCGGCGCCCCCGAGGCCCTGCAACGGGCGGGCGGCGCCGCCGCGTTGCTGCTGGTCGCCCTCGCGCTGTACGCCGGTACGGCCTTTCTCGTCGAGGATCTGCGCCAGCACACGGTGCTGCCCGTGCTGCGCCGTGGCGACGCGCGCCGGGCCATCGAGGAGGGCCTGCCCGGCCAGCACACCCGGCTGCCCAGGGAACCGGGGATCCGCAAGCAACTGTGAACAGCGCACCCACTCGACCCGCGCGATGCGCCGCGCCCGCGCGCCTATCCGCCGGATCGTTCGTCGCCTCCCCGGCCCGCGGCCCGGGCGATCGCGTAGGCGGCCAGTGACACCACGGCCCAGGCGGCCGTCGCGGCCACGAGCGCCGGCCACGCCGAGTGCCGGCGCACGAGAACCGTGACGACGACCGCGAACGCCAGAAGCCCCAGGGTGCCCAGCGCGGCCCCGCGCGTATCGTCGCGGGCGCGGCGCAGGCCCTCCTCCTCGGCGACGAGGGTCACGCTGGCCAGCAGGATGGCGGGGAAGGCGAGGAACACGCCGCCGACGTACGGTCCGAACAGCGCGGACACGATGGCCGCGATCAGTGACACGCCCGCGCCGAAGCCGAAGCGGACCAGCACGTCCTTGCGCGGGGTGCGCAGGGCCGCCCGCCACTCGACCCGCACCCGGTCGGTGTCCTCGTCGCCGCTTTCGCTCCGGGGGCCCCCAGCCCCGCTCACGGCGCCACCGCGTAGGCGAGGCCGGCCGCTGCCGCGAACCACACGACGAGTGCCGCCGCCGACCCCCGCAGGGCCCCGAACCGGGCGAGGGCCGGGACGGCGACGAGACAGTAGGCGGTGAAGGCCGCCGCTCCGGCGGCCATCCCCCGTGCCGCGGTCGCCGCGTCCGCGTCGCCCTTGAACACCACCGTCAGGATCAGCCCGCCCAGCGCCACCGACGGGGCCGCGGCGAAGATCCCGGCCAGCCGCTTGGGCTGGACGGTTTCCGCCGCCAGCGCGAAACCCACCACGAACAGGCCGCCGATGAGGGCCTTCAGGACGAACTCCAGCAGGTTCTGCATCCCCACAGCCTCAGCAGGAAGCGACCTCCAGGCAACGACCCACGCCGGACGCGGGGCGTCGGCCGTCACGGCGGCAGCAGGGTGCCGAGCGGTCCCAGGTCGAGGTTGAGGTCGGCCAAGGTGAGGCCGTAGCGGTCGCACAGTTCGGCCATGCGGTCGTGCAGCAGCATCAGGGTCAGGCCGAGTCGTTCCTCCTGCTCCTCGGTCAGGTCGCCCTCGTCGACCCGGTGCAGCGCCTGGCGCTCCATCAGCTGGCGCAGCAGCTCGACGATGGTCAGGACGAGCTTGACGAGGTCCCGCTCCACCGTGTCCGGGTCGGCGCGCAGTCGACGCGCGGCGCCCGATCCCCGCCCGGACGGGGAGAGATCGTCCGGGCGGGCCGGCAGCAGCGAGAACGCCCGGTCGGCGGCCTCGGCCACCTCCCGCATGCGGTCGGCCTCCCGCATGCGGCCGGCGGACCCGGCGGGCGGGCGGTCAGCCGGGCTCGTCACCGCCGCCGCCACGCTCGGTGAGCACGGGCCCCGCCGGAAGGAACGTCGCCCACTGCTCGTCCAACTGTTCACGGACGGCGATCACCACCGCGCGCAGTGAGATCCGCACGAGGTCGATGTCGGAGATGGACAGCACGAGATCTCCGCTGAGCACCACACCGCCGCTCAGCAGCCGGTCCAGCAGGTCGATCAGGGCGACCTGCTGCTGCCGGCCCCTGCGGTCGTCGTACGCGTCGTACCCGCTCACCGCCGCCCGGCCTCCTCCTGCTCGTCGGGGGAGAGCGGGACGGTGAAGGAGTACGGCGCCCAGGGTCCGGTGACGTCCACGCGTACCCCGTGCAGGCCGTCCGCGGCGTGCAGCATCCGGTCGCGGAACTCCTCGGCCAGCCGCCGGGGGACCAGATAGGCGTCATTGGCGACGTTCTCCCCGGGCACCTGGGCAAGGCTGCCCTCCTGCGGCCGGTGCCGGGCGCGTTCGGCCGCCAGACCGCGGGCCTGTTCCTCGGTGCGCCGGACGGCCTCCTCGGCGAGCCGCCACGCGTCCTGCCGCTCCTGTCGCTGGTGCCTGCGGCTGCGCAGATACGCGCGTCCCGGGTTCGCCTCGTCGGCCGGGCCGCCGGCCGCCTCCGGGGCCGGCGCGGAGGCGGGCGCCGCCTCGACGTACACCTTCACGCCCCATTCCACATGGCCGGCCAGCCGGTCCAGCAGCGCGGCGAACGCCGCCTGACGCTCGTGCAGGATGTCCCGCACCCGGTCCTCGTCGAGATACACGGTGGCCAGCCGCAGCGGCAGCACCGTGGTCCGCGCGGCCAGGGCCTCGATGACCCGGTGGTGGGCGCGGGCCGTCGCCTCCAGCCAGCGCATGTCCTCCAGAGCGTCCTTCAGCGCCGCCTCCGAGAACTCGTCCCGGGGCACCTCGCTCACCACGGCGGCCACCTGGCCCGAAGCGACCAGGCCCACCGGGGCGTCCGCGACACCGCGGACATCCGCGAGCGCGATCCGCTCCGACTCGGCGGATCTCACCACCGCGTAGGCGTAGCACAGCCCCTCGTCCACCGCTGTCAGCTCCGGTCCTCGTCGTCCTCGTCCTCGTCGTGGTCGTACTCGTCGTACTCGTCGTACTCGTCGTACTCGTCGGCACCGTCGTTGTCGGATCCACGGCGTTCGCGGCGCGGCTCGGCACGCCGCTCGCGGCGCCCCTGCTCGGTGTCACGCGAGCGGCGACGGCCGCCGGATCCGCCCTCGGTCAGCTCCGGAGCGACCTCGCCGAGCTCTCTGCGCAGCGACTCCACTTCGGCGCGCAACCGCTCGTTCTGCTCCCGCAGGTCGCGTCGGTGATCGGCGCGGGACGACAGGGCGGGGTCGTGCTCCCACCAGTCGATGCCGATCTCCTTGGCCTTGTCGACGGACGCCACCAGAAGCCGGAGCTTGATGGTCAGCAGCTCGATGTCGAGGAGGTTGATCTTGATGTCGCCGACGATGACGATCCCCTTGTCGAGGACGCGTTCAAGAATGTCGGCGAGGTTCGCGGACTGCCCCTGTCCGTACGGGGACAGGGCTCGCGACGACCTGGGGGCGGGCTCGGTCACGGCGCCTCGTCCTCGTCCTCGTCCTCGTTGCCCTTGTGGCCCTTGCCTGCGTGCGCGTCCTCGTCCTCGTCCTCCTCCGGGCTCTCCTCCTCCGGGCTCTCCTTCTCACCGTCGTACTCGTTCTCGTCCCTGTCCTCGTCCTCGTCCCGTTCCTCTTCCTCTTCCTCTTCCTCTTCCTCTTCCTCGTCCTCGTCCCGTTCCTCGTCCTCGTCCGGGCCTTCCTCTTCCGCCTCGTGTTCCTGCTCGGCCTTCTCGGTGTCCTCCGGACCGCTCACCACCTCGCCCTCGCGGATCTCCCCGCGCCAGCCGCCGGTTGCCTTGCCGCGCATCATCACGAACGTGCGGAAGAGCTTCAGATCCAGCCGTGCGCGCCGGCCCTGGGCCCGGACCAGACCGCCGGTCCTCTCCACCACGCCCTTCGGGAAGTACTCCAGGACGAGGAGCACCTTGGTGAGGTTGTCCCCGAGCGGATGGAAGGTGACGACGCCCTTGGTGGTCGCCTTGTCCCCCTCGGACGTCCAGGCGATCCGCTCGTCGGGTATCTGCTCCGTGATGACGCCGCGCCAGCGACGGCCCGCCTTGGCGACCTTCACCTCCCACTGGGTGGTGACCTCGTCCTTCTGCTCGACGCTGACGACACCCTTGGCGAACCGTTCGAACTCCGTGAACTGCGTCCATTGGTTGTACGCCTCACGCACGGGCACGCCGATGTCGATGTCCTCGATGATCGTCAAGCCCCTGCCCGTTCCCGTGGCTTGCGGGGCCTTCTCGTGCCGCTTCCCCGTGAGGTCCTTGGCCTTGTCCAGCAACGCGTCCTTGGCATGGGACGCCGTCGAGGTCAGTGCCTCGCCCGGCAACGCGTGCTTGAGGAGCTGCCGGCCGCCCTTGGCCGCGACGCCGGTGAGCGCGCGGGGGCCGAGGTGTGTCTCGGTCAGCTTGCGCGCCCCCTCGCCGAGCCGGTGGCCCACGCCCTCCAACATCAATTCGAGCCGCGCCTCCAGGTAGTGCTCCAGCTCATCCTTCAGCCGGTTCGCGCCAGGATTCTGCGACGCCTGTGCACGAACCTTGTCGAGGGTCCCGGTACCGCCGCCCGAGCCGCGTTCCGCCGACCTGCCCTCAGCCATCGTCCGGCCTCCTCGCTCGTGCCGCGGAGCCGCTCCTGGAACGCCCCTCGGCGTCCGCCGACCTGCCCGCCGGCCTCCTGCCGCGCGACTCGCCCTCGTCCTCGTCCGGCCCGCGGTGCTGCGCCTTCTTCGCGCGCCCCTCGCTCCGGTCCGACTCGCCCCCGCGGCGCTCGCTCCGCCCGCGCCCGGCCTCGCGCTCATCGTCCTCCTCACGTCCGGCGCGTGGCTCGTCCTCGTCCTCCGTGTCCGCCGTGTCCTCCGTGTCCGTCTCGTCCGTCCCGGCGTCCTCGGCGTGCGGATGCGCTCGTTCGTGCAGAGCCGTGGTGCGCTGGTGGATGGTGTCGGCCAGGCTGTCGGCCTTCGCGGTCAGCACCGACGTGGCCGCCGCCTTTCCCGCGCCCGTCAGCTCGGTGCGCACCTGCTGGGTGAGATGGCCGAGGAAGGGGGAGTCCTGGACGGCCTTCACGACCTGCCCCGGCTTGATCCGTGACCCGGCCATCAGCGCCCCGAGGCTCAGGGCGAGTTTGGCCTTCTTGGTGCGGCCCAGCACATACCCGCCGAGGACAGCCGCTCCGATCTTGGCGTTGTTCATGATGGTGTCTTCTTTCCTTGCCCACGCCTCACAGACCGCCCTGCCCGCCGCTGCGCAGCTGGAAGGCCCTGATCTCCTCCAGGCGGCGCATCAGTTCCCCCTCGCGCCGCGCGAAGTCCTCCTCGTCGATACGGCCCTCGGTGCGCGCCTGCTCCAACTTCACCAGTTCCTCCTGCACCGGAGCGGGGTCGTAGTACTCGTCCTCGGCGGCACGGACGACCTTGTCCAGCACCCACCAGATGCCCCGCACGGGCGCGGCGGGCAGCACCAGGATCTCGGTGACCAGTCCCATACCGACTCCTCAAGGATCAGAACGGACCAGGACAGCGGGGTCAGGCGAAGCTGTACGGCGGCAGCGGCCCGCGTACCCGCAGTTCGACGCCCTCTCCGTACCGTTCGGCCAACTCCCCGGCAATGCGCGTGAACTCCTCGGACCGCTCGTGGTCCACCAGGTAGGACACGCTCACGAAGTACTGCTGGGACGGCTCCGCGAGCCTTTCGGACGACGCGAGCGGCCGCAGCGCTTCAAGCACCTCGGCGGCGAGCGCGTCCTGCCGCCGCTGCACCTCCTGGGCCACCAACTCCCCGAGCGCCACCCGGTCCTCGTAGGTCCCGCCGCCCTCGCGGGTCGCCTCGTTCAGCGCACGGGCCTGCTCGGACGTAGCGAGGATGTCACGCAGCAGCGAATCCTCGTCCTGGACGCCCTTGACGTTGAACTCCGCCCGACCGGCGAACTCGTCGAGACGCTGCGCGTACCGCTCGGCACCCTCTTCCAGCACGGTGCGTACGGCGTCCTCGTCCTGGGCGACGAACCCGAAGCTCAGCGGCAGGACCGTGCCGTCCTCCCACAGACGGTCGAGGACTTCGTAGTGCGCCGCCAGGTCCCGGCGGGAGACCGCCAGTTCCCCGGGGGTCTCACTGACGACCGCGCGCAACGACCCGCCGCTCACCACGTGCAGCTCACCGGGTGATTCGCCCACGCCCTTGAGGCTGTTCAGGTCCAGCGGATGCGAGTCCTTGGTAATCCCGTACACATACACGGACATCGGCTCGCTCACTCCTCCCGCTCCCTGGAAGAACGGCGGCCCGAGCCGCGCTCGGCATGCTCGTGCCGCTCCTCGCCCTCGTCCGAGCGGCCCTTCTGGAACGACTCGGTGAACGCCTCGACGGCACCGGTCAGCGCCCCCTTGCTCTTGCCGCGGGCGCCGCCCTCGGAAGCGCTCTCGACGACGTCGGTCAGCTGGGCGGGGGCCTTGCGGCCCGCCTCCAGATCCAGCCGGTTGGCGGCCTCGGCGAAGCGCAGATACGTGTCGACGCTGGCCACGACCACCCGTGCGTCGACCTTGACGATTTCGATGCCCACGAGGGACACCCGGGCGAACGCGTCGATGACCAGGCCCCGGTCGAGGACCAGTTCCAGCACGTCGTACAGGTTTCCCGAACCTCCGGACGGCCCGGCAGCCGCGCCGGCGTTGCCCTGCGGCACAACAGTCACAGTCTGTTCCCTTCACACGAAGGGGATACCGCGCCCAGGGGATGTCCTGTCGTCTCAAGACATCCCTAGCGACGGCCTTCTCTGTCGACCTGTGCGCGGGTGTAGCGGCGGGTGCGCTCGTACGCCATCAGCCTGCCCGCGGGGTCGAGAACGACCTGATAGCTGGCCATCACGCTGCTCGTGTCCGGCACGCGCTCCAGCTCCACGACCTCGACCTGGGCCTCCCAGCCCGCATCGGTCGGCCTCAGCGCCGAAACCGACACCGGGGCCCGCCCCAGCAGCTGTGCCAGTTGCTCGGTCGCGCCTTTCATGGCGTCGGGAGCCGACACCCGGTCCGGGGCGGATTCCCCGGACGACGGGGCGGGCGCCTGTTTCCGCTCACGGTCGTTCGTGATCAGTCACCTTCTATCTCTGTGTCAATCATCGACCTTCTTGCCGGGCCGTGCCAGTCCTGACGAGGGCCGGGAGCGAGGCACCCGGCCCGCCGCGCGGCCGCCACGCGGTCCTGCCGGCATCGGTCCTGGCCCAGGATCCGCGGGTCTGACACGGCGGAACCGGGGCACCAGAGTCGGTGCGTACCACCACGCCGCCGAAGAGAACCGAGGTGAACCATGACGCAGGAACCGACCCCGAAGTACACGGTCCCCGGCATCGGACGCGAGGCGGCCGGCCGGCTGATCGGTCTGCTCCGGCTCCGGCTGCACACGCTCAACGATCTGCATCTGACGCTCAAGCACGTGCACTGGAACGTCGTCGGACCCCACTTCATCGCGGTCCACGAAATGCTCGACCCGCAGGTGGACCGGGTGCGGGAGATGGCCGACGACGTGGCCGAGCGGATCGCCGCGCTCGGCGGCGTCGCCCAGGGCACGCCGGGGGCCCTGGTCGCGGAGCGCACCTGGGACGACTACTCCATCGGCCGGGCCGACGCCATCGCCCATCTCGGCGCGCTCGACCTCGTGTACACCGGAGTGATCGAAGCTGTGCGTGCCGCGATCAAGGAGGCCGGCCGGGTCGACGTCGCCACGGAGGACCTGCTGATCGAGCAGCTGCGGGATCTGGAACAGTTCCAGTGGTTCGTGCGGGCCCACCTGGAGAGCGCGGGCGGCACGCTGGCCACCGGCCGGGCGAGGACGGAGGCCGAGGCCGCCGAGAAGGGGGCCGAGGTGAGCTGAGCCGGCGCGCACCACGGCCGGTCGGCGGTCACGTCGGGTGAGCAGGCCCGCATGCCGGCGCGCCCGGCGGGCACTCGGCGGTCGCGACCGTCCCCCGGGTGGAGGGCCGAAAGACGGCGGCACGGGCAGAAGGCGAGGAGAAGCCGATGAGTGCCAGGGCAGCGGCGAAGGACGAGATCCGGGTGGGCGATCGGCGGGTACCGGTGACCCATCTCGACAAGGAACTCTTCCCGGACGACGGGATCACCAAGGCCGAGCTGATCGACTACTACCGGACCGTGGCCCGCCCGATGCTCACGCATCTGCGGGAGAGGCCCCTGGTGATGGAACGCTACCCGGACGGATACCGGGGCAAGTCCTTCTATCACAAGGACGTACCCGGCTACTTCCCGGAGTGGATCCGCACCGTCCGGGTGCCCAAGGAGGGCGGCAGCCTCACCATGGCCGTCTGCGACGACACGGCCACCCTGGCCTACCTCGCCAACCAGGCGTGCATCACACCGCACCCCTGGCTGAGCACGGCGGACCGCCTGGACTGCCCGGACCGGCTGGTCTTCGATCTCGACCCCCCCGATGACGGCGCGGACGACGAGGACGGCTTCGCGGCCGTGCGCTGGAGCGCCCGCACGGTGGGGGACCTGCTCACCGAACTAGGGCTGCGTCCGGCGCTGATGACCACCGGATCGCGGGGCATCCACCTGGTCGTCCTGCTCGATGGGCGCACCGACTTCGACACCGCCCGGCGCTTCGCCAGGCGGGTCGCCGATGTGCTGGCGGAGCGCCATGCCGACCGGCTGACCACCGAGGCACGCAAGAACAAGCGCCGCGGCCGGCTCTACCTGGACACCCAGCGCAACGCCTACGCACAGACCTCGGTCGCCCCCTACGCCGTACGCGCCCGCCCGCACGCCCCGGTCGCGACCCCGTTGCACTGGGACGAACTCGACGATCCCGGACTCGGCCCGCGGCGCTGGACCCTGCGCACACTCCCCGAGCGCCTGGACAAGTACGGCGACCCCTGGAAGGGGCTCGGCCGCTGCCGGCGCTCGCTGGGCACCGCGCAACGGCGTCTGGACGCCCTTGTGTAGATCCGCCGTATTGCAGGTACTCGCCTCCTCAGAACGACTTTTTGAGGAGATGAATCAGATGGTGTTCCTCGGACTGCTCCTCCTCGTGGCGACGGGCGCCTTCACCGCCCTGGCGATCGCCGGCAATCTGTCGGGCGGTCCGGACTACGCGGTGTCGGTACTCGGCCAGCACATCGCCACGCTCGGCCCGCTCGGCATCTTCTGCTCCGGCCTTGCACTGGCCCTGCTGTTCTGCCTGGGCCTGGCCATCGTGGCCGGCGGAGCCACCCACCACCGGCGCAGGACGGCACGTCTGCACCGGACCCGCGGGCCACGCACCACCACGCCCGGCCCGATGACCGGCTGACGCACCCGCCCCAACCGGGCGGCTCCACCGACCGGCCCCCACCGGCGTCGTCAGCGACCGGCGCCCCGCTCGCGGCGCAGCCGGCGGACCACCACCACGAGGTCCAGGACGGCGAGGAAGGCGATGATCGCGCAGAGGGCGGCGATCGTGATCAGCACGGCCCGGTGAGGGCTGTTCCCGGGGCCGGAGACCCGCGCCCACAGCGCGAACAGGACGGCCGCCGCCACGAACACCGGCAGGAAGATCCCGCTCAGCAGCCGCCGCAGCCGCAGGGGGCTCTGCGCGGTGACCGGCTCGTCGCCGGTGCGCGGAGCGTGCCGGCCCAGGGTGCCGGAGCGCGACCGCGGCGTCGGCGGTTCGGGGTGCCCGGGAGGTTCGGGGCTCATGGTCGTCCTCCTCGGTGGACGGTGCTCACGGCTCGTGCTCCTGCTGCCTGTTCAGCGGTTCGGCCGGGCCCTGCTGATGTCCGCGAGCGCGGACCGCGGGTCGTCGCCGGCGGCCAGGTCGCCCAGGGTGACCATGCCGACCGGGCAGCCGCCGCGTTCCACGACGGGCAGCCGGCGCACGGCGTGCTCGCGCATCAGCTCGGCCGCGTGGCCGGTGGTGTCCTCGGGGGTCACGGTGGCCAGGGGCGGGCCGGGTGCACAGGTCGCCGACGGTCGCGGTGTGCGGGTCGAGGCCGTCCGCAAGGGCCCGGACCACGATGTCGCGGTCGGTGAGGACACCGAACAGATCGCAGTCGTAGGCCACCAGGACGTCGCCGACATCGCGTTCGCGCATCGCCGCGGCGGCCCGCTCCAGCGAGGTCATCGGCTCCACGGTGACCGGGTCGGGGGTCATCACCTCGCGAATTGGCCGTGTCATGTCGACTCCCGTCCTGCGGCTGGGCCGTGTGCTGTCCCCTGCCGCGTAGCCAGCACGGGCGGGACCAAACCGGTGCGGGGCATGCCGGGTCAGGCGGCGGCGCCGCGCCGGAGGGCCGCTATGAGCTGGTCCCGGTTCATCTTCGAGCGGCCGGGGACCCGCGCCTTCGTGGCCCGCTGGTAGAGCTGATCCTTGGACAGCGAGGACAGCGAGGACAGCGAGGACAGCGAGGACAGCGAGGACAGCGAGGACAGCGAGGACAGCGCCTCGGCCTTCGACCGTCTGGTCCGTCCGGTGCGGCCCTGTCCGCGGCGTGTGTCGCCTGCCCGGGTGCCGCGGGCCGGCCGCCGGCTGACCGCCCGCTTGCCTTCGGTCCTTCCCGCGGACCTGCCGGTGGCCTGCTCCACGCTGCGGCGCAGCACCTCGGTGAGGTCGACGACATCGGTCGCCTCGGGAGGCTCGAGCTGTCCGCGCTGGTCAGACAGTGAGTAGGGTCGTGACAACATGCCGATCTTGACTGAAGTCCGGGAGGGTTCCGGTGCCGATGACGGGGTTCGACAAGAGTGAGCGGCTCATCTGGGCGGGTCAGGGTGCCGCTTATGCCGGAAGCTTCGCCAAGCTGTGCGCCTATCCGGTGCCGCAGTTGCTCGATGCCGCCGAGGTAGGGCCAGGCTCGCGGATACTGGATGTAGGGACTGGGCCGGGAACGGTCGCTGCTGCCGCATGTGCCCGGGGCGCGACGGTGACGGCCGTGGATGCGGAGCCGACCATGGTCGAGTTGGCCAAGCAGGCCGCACCCGCGGCTGACGTGCGCGTGGCCGCTCTTCCTCGGCTGCCCTTCACCGACGGAGAGTTCGACGCCGTCGTGGCCAATTTCGTGCTGAACCACGTGGGTCAGCCCAAGATTGCCTTGGCCGAACTGCGCCGTGTCGTGAGGCCCAACGGTTGGATCGCGTTGACGATATGGGCGGTGCCGCCGGCCGCAGGACAGACTCTGATCGGTCGCGCGATCCAAGCCGCGGGTGCGGTGCGTCCACCACACCTGCCCGCAGGGCTGGCCCCCGACGATGATTTTCCCCGCGACGAGAGCGGCCTGACGGGGCTGATGGATGCGGCAGGGCTGCGCGAGGCGGTGTGCCAGACCTTGCGCTGGGATCACCGCGCGAGCGCCGACGAGTGGTGGAGCGGACCTGCGAGTGGAGTGGCCTTCGGCGGGCAGTTGGTGCAGAGCCAGACGCCTGGGATCCGGGCCGAGATCAAGCGTCACTTCGATCTATTCAGCGCCGAGTTTGCTGGCGAGGACGGTCTACTGAGGTTGCCGCATGCGGCCTTGCTCGCGCGTGCGCGTCGCTGACCCAGGTCGGCTGCTGTCAGGCAGCGGTCAGACAGGAGTCCGAGCCGGCGGGGCGCCCAGATGAAGTTCCGGCCGCTCTCATCTGTGCACGGACCAATGTCCCGAGCTGTCAGGGTCAGGGGCGGCCGCCAGCTGCCGGGCCCGTCGGGACAGCGCGTCGATCAGGGTCCGTTGCCCCTGGACCAGCAGGCGCAGCCGCGGGCCGTCGAGTTCCCGGTGCGCCTCGCAGTTCACGGCCGAGCCCGAGCAGCCGCTGGACCTCGTCGGACCGCTCGCGCACCAGGAGATTGCCGGCCCAGGCCGACAGGCTGGGCCGGCGCATTCCGCCGATCGTCCGCGCCAGTCGCCCGTCACCCGCTGCGCGGGCCTGCGCGGCGCGTCGGTCACGGACCTCGGTGAAGTCCTCCGGCCGAAGCCCGTACAGCTCATCGGCAACAGCGTTCACATCCACCGGCGTCACCTCTGCGGGCTCCGGGCCCAGGGCTCCGGGCCCAAGGCGTCGGGCCAGGCTCAGGGCTCCGGGCTCAAGACGCCGGGCACGGGACTCGGGGCTCCGGGTTCCCGGCGGCGTACGACGCGTCAGGTCGTCGCCAGCACGACCGCCATGGCCACCAGGCCGATGGCCACGAGCAGCACGACGATCCCGATGACGGCGAGCGGCGCGAGCGACCATCCCCGGCGCAGCGCCTCGCGTTCCGGCGCGGCGAGCCCGGACACCCCGGACTCGGCGGGAGGCGTCGCACCGGGCGCCATGGCGGTGTCTTCCGGTACGGCGATGCCCTCCACCGGGTGGGCCGCCGACCCGTCGTTCCGGCCGGCCGGCCCCGCCGGGGCCGCCCCGGTCTTCGGCGCGAGCCTGCGGACGCCGTGCGAGGTGCCGGCGCGGTGCGCGTGCTTGGCGTTCATGACCTCGGTCCTTCGTCTCCTCGGGACGGACCGCCCGGTGCCGCTACGCGGCCTTCGCCTCGGCGAGGACATCGTCGGCGAGCGGCTTGTCCAGCGCCGCGTGGACCAGTCCGTCGGTGAAGCGAGCCAGTTCGCGCCTGCTCACCAGGCTCGCGAGGTGTTCGGGCGACGCGGGCAGCCCCAGCCGCCTGGCGCCGTCCAACGCCTTCTTGTCGACATAGGGCGCGAACTCGGGCCACACCGTCTGCACGGCACGCAGGAAGATGTCGGCACCCGTGGGCCCGAGGCCGGGAACCTCCTGGAGCGCGTCTCTCGGGTCGTCACGCTCACGCAGTCCGCGCAGATCACCGCCGTACCGCTCCAGCAGCAGGTCCGCGCCGTCGCCCAGCATGGTGGCCGTGCGCTCGTCGTAGCGCCGGTATCCGCCCTCGCCGAGCGCGTCGACACGCTGCTGCCACGACGCCTTCGCCATCGCGCGCGGGGTGCGCATGCCCGCCTCGAAGAGCGCCCGGGCGGCGGCCACCGCGATGTCCGCCTTGATGCGGGCGCTCAGCAGCACGGCGAGGACGAGCGCCTGGTAGAGCGGACCGGGCGTGTTCCGCAACCGGATGCCCGCCTGGCCGAGGTAGGTCGATCCCTGCCGGTCGAGCAGGGCCCGTACGACCGCCTTCTCCGTGCGGTCGCGGGAGTTCTTCCTGGTCGTCGTGGAACTCATGACGCCTCGCAACATGGACGAAGTCGGACCGCGGCCCCCGGGCTCCCGTGCTGGACGGGTTTCACGGGTTCGGCACCCGGAAACCCGGGCGCGAGGACTTCCGGGGCCACGCCGATGACCGCGGCACCGCCCGGCGCGTGCCGCGGTCACGCGCCGGACCCGATCCGACTGCGCGAGGAGCACGCATGTCCAACGAACAGGGCGAGTACGAGCACATGGGCGACGAGGTGTACCAGCCGGACCGGTCCGAGGTCCAGGACGACGCCGGGGTGCTGGACCCGGAGGACAGCCTGGACGAGCGCGGCGTCAACCCCGCGATCGACGAGGGGTACTCGCCGCCCGAGAAGCCGCTCGCGGCACACAGCCGCGGTACCACGGCCGCGGAGCAGCGCGAGCGGGACTCCCTGGACGAGCGCCTGCGGGCCGAGCGACCCGATGTGGCGCCGCCGCCGGGCGACGGGATCGGGGACCTTCCGGGCGGCAGCGGCGAGCGCGTCGACACCGAGGCCGGTGACAGGCGCGCCGGACGGTTGACGGCGGCCGAAGAAGCGTCCGGGGCGACGGACGACACCGTGGCGGAGGAGACCGGTGTCGCAGGCGGCGCGGCATCCGCCGAGGAGGCCGCCGTGCACGTGGTGGACGAGTCCGCGCAAGCCGGCGAGGACGGGAACGGGCCGCCGCCCGCCTGACCCGCGCCGGCGGGCGGGCCGCACCGGCGCCGACGCGGATGCGGCCCGCCGCGGCGTGTCGGGCGCACGGCCCGGGGCACTGGGAGACGATGGACGTCGCGCAGGACATCTCGGACGGTCGGAGGCGGGCGGAGAGGCAGGACCGGGTGGAGCCGCAGGTCGCATCGGAGGAAGCCGGGACGGCACGGGCCGCGGCGCCCGCGCCCGAAGGGGGGACCGGCCGCCCGCAGGCGGACGTACGGCGCAGGATCCCCCGCACCGACGCGCTCCTGCGGGAGCCGCGGCTGACCGAGGCGGCCCGTCGGCTGGGCGTGTCCGTCGTCAAGGCCGCGGTCCGCGAGGCACAGGAGCGCGCCCGCACCGGCCGCGTCCCGCCGGAACGGACCGCCGACACGGCCGTCGCGCTGCTGCCGGGGACGGCGGGCGGACTGCGCACGGTGATCAACGCCACCGGGGTCCTGCTGCACACCAACCTCGGCCGGGCGAGCCTGTCGGCGGCGGCACGCCGGGCCGTGGCGGAGGCGTCGGGCCCCACCGACGTGGAACTCGACCTGGCCACCGGCGCACGGGCCCGGCGCGGGCGCACGGCGCTCGGAGCGCTGCGCGAGCGGGTGCCGTCCGCCGCGGCGGCGCACGTCGTCAACAACGGCGCCGCCGCCCTGGTGCTGGCCGCCACCGCGCTCGCCGCCGGGAAGGAGATCGTCATCAGCCGCGGCGAGATGGTGGAGATCGGGGACGGTTTCCGGCTCCCGGACCTCCTGGAGTCCACCGGGGCCCGGCTGCACGAGGTCGGCACCACCAACCGCACGACCGCCGCCGACTACGCCGCGGCGATCGGACCCGGCACGGGCTTCGTGCTCAAGGTGCACCCCTCGAACTTCCGCATCACCGGCTTCACGAGCGGCGCCGGCGCCCGGGAACTGGCCGCGCTGGGCGTGCCGGTGGTCGTCGACATCGGCTCCGGGCTGCTGGCCCCCCACCCGCTGCTGCCCGACGAACCGGACGCCGAGACGCAACTGCGGGCCGGGGCCTCGCTGGTGACCGCCAGCGGGGACAAACTGCTCGGCGGACCCCAGTGCGGGCTCGTCCTCGGCGAGGCGGGCCTGGTCCGCACCCTGTCCCGGCACCCGCTGGCCCGCGCCCTGCGCGTGGACAAACTGACGCTGGCCGCCCTGCAGGCCACCCTCACCGGACCGCCGACCCCGACCGCGGAGGCGCTGACGGCCGACCCGGCCGCGCTGTGCGCCCGCGCCGACCGGCTCGCCCGCCTCCTCGGCGCACACGGCATCGACGTACGGTCCGTGCAGAGCGCCGCGACGGTCGGCGGCGGCGGCGCGCCCGGGGTGACCCTGCCCAGTGCCGCGCTGTCCCTGCCGGAGCCGTTCGCCGCCGTGCTGCGCACCGGACCCACTGCGGTCGTCGGGCGGCTGGAGGCGGGTCGCTGCCTGCTCGATCTGCGCGCGGTGCCGCCCGAGGACGACGACCGGCTGGCCGCGGCGGTCCGGTCGGCCGCGGAAAGGTAGCCGGCATGCGCGTCCTGGCCACCGCCGGCCATGTCGACCACGGCAAGTCCGCCCTGGTGCGGGCGCTGACCGGCATGGAACCCGACCGCTTCGAGGAGGAGCGGCGCCGAGGGCTGACCCTCGACCTCGGGTTCGTGTGGACGCGGCTCGGCCCGGACGGGGAGCAGGTCGCCTTCGTGGACGTGCCCGGTCACGAGAAGTTCGTGCCGACCATGCTCGCCGGGGCCGGGCCGGTGCCCGCGGTGCTGTTCGTGGTGGCCGCAGACCAGGGCTGGCAGGCCCAGTCCGAGGAGCATCTGGCGATCCTCGACGCGCTCGGCGTGCGGCACGCGGTCCTCGCCGTGACCCGCAGCGACCTGGCCGACCCCGGCCCGGCCCGCGCCGCCGCGCTGGAGCGGATGGCGGCCACCTCGCTGGGCGCCGTACCGTCCGTCGCGGTCAGCTCGGTCACCGGCGCCGGACTCGACGAACTGCGTGCGGTACTGGCCCGGTCGGTTGCCGCGCTCCCGGTCCCGCCCGCCGACGCGGACGTACGGCTGTGGCTGGACCGGGCCTTCACGGTGCGCGGGCACGGCACGGTGGTGACCGGCACGCTCGGGGCCGGCACCCTGAGGGTGGGCGACCGGCTGGTGACCGGCGACGAGGGCGCCACGCTCCGCGTGCGCGGCCTGCAGACGCTGAACGAGGAACGCTCCGCCGTCAGCGGGGTGGCCCGCATCGCGGTCAACGTGCACGGCCTGGCGGCCGGAGCGCTGCGCCGCGGTCAGGTGCTGCTGGCACCGGAGCGCTGGCTGCTCACGCGCCTCACCGACGTGCGGGTCACCGGCGAACCGGTCGACGACCTGCCGATGAGGGTCACCCTGCACATCGGCACCGCCGCCGTCCCGGTCGCCGTCCGCCCGCTCGGCCCCGACACGGCACGGCTCACCCTGGACCGTGGCCTGCCGCTGCGCGTCGGCGACCGTGCCGTGCTGCGCGAACCGGGAGGCCGCCGCGTGCCGTGCGCGGTGACCGTCCTGGACGTCCGCCCGCCGCCGCTGACCCGGCGGGGCGCGGGCCGGGCCCGAGCGGAGCAACTGGCCGCCATGACCGGCGTACCGGACGGGCCGGCCGAACTGCGCCGCCGCGGGCTGATCCGCCGCCCGGAACTGCTCGCCATGGGCGTGCCGGCCCCGGCCTTGCCGGTCGCCGGGGACTGGCTCGCCGACCCGGCGCACTGGGCCGCGCTGCGTGAACGTCTGACCGCCGCGGTGGACCGGTACGCGCGAGAGCACCCCCTGGAACCGGGCCTGCCCACACAGGCGGCCCGGCATCTGCTCGGCCTGCCCGACCGGTCACTGGTGGACGCCCTGGCCGACGCGCCCGGCGGCCGGCCGCTCACCCGCCGTCAGGGCAGGCTCTACCCCTGCGAAACCCCGGGGCCCACGCTGCCTCCCGCCGTCCGCGCGGCCGTCGACGCCGTGGGGCGGGAGCTTACGGCGGCACCGTTTCGCGCGCCCGAGGCCGACCGCCTCACCGAACTGGGCCTGACCCGCAAGGCGGTGGCCGCCGCGGTCGCCGCGGGCGCGCTGCTGCGGGTCGCCGACGGGATCGTGCTGCTGCCCGGCGCGGACGCGCGGGCCGCCGCCGTGCTCGCCCGGCTGCCCCAGCCGTTCACGCTGAGCGAGGCCCGGCAGGCCCTCGGCACCACCCGGCGGGTCGCCGTGCCGCTGCTGGAGCACCTGGACGCACAGGGGTACACGGAGCGTATCGACGACCGGCGGCGGCGCTGCCGGACCGGCACCGCAAGCGGAGGCGGACGGGAATCGAACCCGCCTGCCCGAGATCCTCGGGCACCTCGGTTTTGAAGACCGGGAGGGCCACCAGGCACCCACACGCCTCCACCGACCCCCAAGGCTACGCGCGCAGGAGACCGCGATGACCACGACCCGCCAAGCGTCCGTACGACTCACGCAGTACGCCCACGGCGGCGGCTGCGCCTGCAAGATCCCGCCCGGTGAGCTGGAGGACGTCCTCGGCGCCCTTGCGGCACCGCTGCCGGCCTCGGCCGTGGACACGCCCCTCCTGGTCGGCCTCGCCACCGGGGACGACGCCGCCGTCGTCGCGCTGCCCGCGCAGAGCGGCCCCGCACAGGCCGTGGTGTCCACCGCGGACTTCTTCACGCCGGTCGTCGACGACCCCTACGACTGGGGACGCATCGCCGCGGCCAACGCCCTGTCCGACGTGTACGCGATGGGCGGCCGGCCCGTCGTCGCCGTCAACCTCCTGGCCTGGCCGCGGGACGTGCTGCCGTTCGAGCTGGCCCGCGAGGTGCTGCGCGGCGGGCTCCAGGTCGCCACCGAGGCCGGCTGCCACGTCGGCGGCGGTCACAGCGTCGACGACCCCGAACCCAAGTACGGCATGGCCGTCACCGGACTGGCCGACCCGGCACGGCTGCTGCGCAACGACACCGGCCGGCCCGGCATGCCGCTGTCGCTGACCAAACCCCTCGGCCTCGGCGTGCTCAACAACCGGCACAAGGCCACCGGCGAACGGTTCGAGCAGGCCGTCGCCACGATGGCGGCCCTCAACCGGGACGCGTCGGCCGCGGCCCTGGCGGCCGGGGCGGTCTGCGCCACCGACATCACCGGCTTCGGGCTGCTCGGCCATCTGCACAAGCTGGCCCGGGCCTCGCGGGTGACCGCGGTGATCGACACGGCCGCCGTGCCCTACCTCGACGGCGCACGTCAGGCCGTACGGGAGGGGTACGTCAGCGGCGGCACCCGGCGCAACCTCCAGTGGGTGACTCCCGTCACGGACTTCGGCACGACCGACGAGGACACACGGATCCTGCTGGCCGACGCCCAGACCTCCGGCGGGCTCCTGGTCGCCGGCGAGGTGCCCGGGGCGCCGGTGATCGGGGAACTCGTGCCCTGCGGACCGCACTCCCTCGTGCTCCGGTGACCACGGGGGGAGCGCGGTCCCCTCACATCTGCGTGCCGGTCCGGTCGTCGATGCCGGCCCGAGCCCGGTAGGCGCGCACCAGCTCGACGGCCGCCGGGCCCCGGGGGCGCCGTCCGGGCCGGATGTCGACGGCGATCGCCTTGGCCTCCTGGATGTGGGTGTTGGGGTCGAGGGACAGATGCAGCAGTTCGTTGGCGGCGTCGCCCGTGCTGTAGCCGTTGGGACCCCAGTGGTAGGGCAGCCCGATCTGATGCAGGGTCCGCCCCTGCACGGTCAGCGGCGGGATCCGGTCGGTGACCAGCACACGGGCCTCGATGACATTGCGGGCGCTGACGATCGTCGCCCAGCCGGTGTGGGCGAGCCCGCGCTCCGCGGCCAGCTGCGGCGAGACCTCGCAGAAGAACTCCGGTTGCAGCTCCGCCAGATAGGGCAGCCAGCGGGACATGCCGCCCGCCGTGTGGTGCTCGGTGAGCCGGTAGGTGGTGGCGACGTACGGGAACACCTGCGTGCCCGGTTCGCCGGCGCTCGGCTGGTAGCGGTTGTCCGGCAGCGACGGCATCAGCTGCCGTACCGGATTGCGCTGCCGGCCGTACAGCAGGTTCCGGAACGGGGAGTCCTGCGGCTCGTAGTGCACGGGCAGGGGACCGTCGGTGAGCCCCGAGGGCGCGTACAGCCACGCCTTGCCGTCGGCCTGCATGATGAACGGGTCGGTGCCCGACAGGGCGTCGGCGCCGGTCGCGTCCGGCGGCGCCTGGTAGTGCGGGGACCTGCCCTGCGGGAAGTCGGGGACGTCGTGGCCCACCCACCGGCCCTGCTCCGCGTCCCACCACACCAGCGCCTTGCGCTCGCTCCACGGCCTGCCGTCCGGGTCGGCCGAGGCCCGGTTGTACAGGATGCGGCGGTTGGCCGGCCAGGCCCACGCCCACTCGCCCGCCACCCAGTTCTGCTCCGCGCCCGGCTTGCGACGGGCCGCCTGGTTGATCCCGTCGGCGTACACCCCGCAGTAGATCCAGCAGCCGCACTGGGTGGAGCCGTCGTCCTTGAGCTGCTGGTAGGAGGAGAGCGGGTGGCCGTCGGCGTCGCGGCCGTTGATCTCGGCGAGGACGGCCTCCGCGTCCGGTTCGGCGAGCGGGCCCTTCGTGGGGTAGTCCCAGGCCAGATCCACCACGGGACGGTCCATCGGGTCGGTGGAGCCGGCGAGCTTGCGCCGGATCAGCCGCCCCAGGTGGTACGTGAACCACAGGTCGCTGCGGGCCTCGCCGGGCGGCTCGACGGCCTGGTGGTGCCACTGCAGCATGCGCTGGGTGTTGGTGAAGCTGCCGTCCTTCTCGGTGTGCGCGGCGGCCGGCAGGAAGAACACCTCGGTGCGGATGTCCTCGGTGCGCAGCTCACCCGTCTCGATCTCCGGGCCGTCCTTCCACCAGGTGGCCGACTCGATCAGCGAGAAGTCCCGGACCACCAGCCAGTCCAGGTTGGCCATGCCCAGGCGCTGCAGTTTGGCGTTGGCGCTGCCGACCGTCGGGTTCTCGCCGTACAGGAAGTAGCCCTTGCAGGTGCCCTCCAGCTGGGCCATGGTCGTATCGTAGGTGGAGTGGGAGCCGGTCAGGCGCGGCAGGTAGTCGAAGCAGAAGTCGTTCTCGGCCCGCGCGGCCTCGCCCCAGTACGCCTTGAGCAGGCTCACCAGATAGGAGCGCATGTCGCCCCAGTAGCCCTTGCGTGCCGAGTCCGCCTCGACGAAGGCGTCCAGATCCTGGTTCAGGTGCGCGTGCGGCATCGGGATGTAGCCGGGCAGCAGGTCGAACAGGGTGGGGATGTCCGTCGACCCCTGGATGGAGGCGTGGCCGCGCAGGGCGAGGATGCCGCCGCCGGGCCGGCCGATGTTGCCGAGGAGCTGCTGGAGGATGGAGGCCGCGCGGATGTACTGCACGCCCACCGTGTGCTGGGTCCAGCCGACCGCGTAGGCGAAGGCCGTCGTGCGGTCCCGGCCCGAGTTGTCCGTGACCAGGTCGCACACCTGCCGGAACAGGTCCTGCGGCACCCCGCAGATCTGTTCCACCATCCGCGGTGTGTAGCGGGCGTAGTGCCGCTTGAGCACCTGGAAGACGCAGCGCGGGTGGCTCAGCGTCTCGTCCCGCTCCGGCTCGCCCACGCCGATGTCCGCACCGCCGGAGCCGTGGACCTCGCCGCGCGCGGCCTCGGTCAGCGACCTGCCGCCCCTGGTGCGCTCGTCGTACCAGCGGTCGCGCTGGCCGGACGCCGCCTGCACCTGCATGCCTTCGTACTGCCAACTGCTGTTGTCATATTGGCGGTTGTCCGGATCCAGGCCGGAGAAGACGCCGTCCAGGTCCTCCGTGTCCCTGAAGTCCTCCCGCAGCACGGTGGGCGCGTTGGTGTACGCCACCACATAGTCACGGAAGTACTTGTCGTTCTGCAGGACGTAGTTGATGATCCCACCGAGGAAGACGATGTCCGTGCCCGCGCGCAGCGGCACATGCAGGTCGGCCAGCGCGCTGGTGCGGGTGAAGCGCGGGTCGACGTGGATCACCTTCGCACCGCGGGCCTTGGCCTCCATCACCCACTGGAAGCCGACCGGATGGCACTCGGCCATGTTCGAGCCCTGGATGACGATGCAGTCCGAGTTCTGCAGATCCTGCTGGAAGGTGGTCGCGCCGCCGCGTCCGAACGAGGTTCCCAGACTGGGAACGGTGGAGGAGTGTCAAACACGCGCCTGGTTCTCGATCTGGATGGCGCCGAGCGCGGTGAACAACTTCTTGATCAGGTAGTTCTCTTCGTTGTCGAGCGTGGCGCCGCCCAGGCTCGCGAAGCCGAGGGTGCGCCGCGTGCGGGTCTGCTCGACCTCCCACTGCCAGCCGGCCCGCCGTGCCTCGATCACCCGGTCGGCGATCATGTCCATCGCCCGGTCGAGGCCGAGCCGTTCCCACCCGGTGCCGTGCGGACGCCGGTACAGCACATAGTGCTCGCGGGCGTCACCGGTGGTCAGCTGGAGACTCGCCGAGCCCTTGGGGCACAGCCGGCCGCGGGAGACGGGGGAGTCGGGGTCGCCCTCGATCTGGGTGACCCGCCCGCCCTCGACGTAGACGTTCTGGCCGCAGCCCACCGCGCAGTACGGGCACACCGACTTCACCACCCGCTCCGCGCTCGCGGTGCGCGGGGCGAGCCGCGCGCTGCCCTCGCTCTTGGCGGCGGCTCCGCGGCCCAGCGGGTCGGTGCCCCTGAGCTGGCGGTAGACCGGCCACGAGTCGATCCAGGTGCGCACACCCATGAGTCAGACCTCCCGCCCGCCTGCCGCGCGGTCGGTGACCCGCGCGGCCCCGGCGTCCTGCGGCCGCTCCCGGCTGTTTCCGCGTCGATTGTCCCGCGGTACGGCGGTGACGGCATCTTCGATCAGCGGGTACCCGTGCCGTGCCCTGTCTCCCCTGACCGTGTCTGTCCCGACCATGCGTGGGCCTCCGTCAGCCGGTGCGGGCCCGAAGGCGCTCGCGCTGGGGCACGACCGTGTACTTCGGGTCCTCGGCGGAGGCCACCCCGGCGTGGAACACGCCGAGGCGCAGGGCGGCCGAGCCGGTCAGCAGAGCGGCCCCGGCCACCGCGGCCAGCGGCCGGCTGCGCCGCCGGCCCGCGCACCCGGCGAGCGCCGCGCCGCCCGCCGTGAGGATCTCCGCCGACCGCATCAGCGCGCGCGGCCCGCCCTGCTCGTAGGGTTCGGCCGCAAGGCCCATGCGCCGCTTCATCGCCTGGAACGCGCCCAGTTCCAGGGCCGCCCCGAGCAGCGCCAGCCGGCGCGCGGGGCCGGTCTGCGCGACGGGGGCCGCGGCCAGTGCGAGCCCGGCCGCCGCGGTGGCGCCGGAACCGGCGAAGACGAACGGCATCTCGCGATGGCCCTCGTGCCAGGACGGCACCGCCGTGTCCGAGATCAGCACGGCGGTGTACGTCGTGACCGCCGGGCCGAGCAGCGCCGCGGCCCCCGTGGCGGCGGAGCCGACGAGCCGGCAGCGGCCCGCGACGTCGGTCGCCGCCGCGGCCATCGTCAGCGGGACGTATCCGGCCAGCAGCCAGGACCCGAGGCTCATCGGCGAGGTCGGCTTGAAGACGCGCAGCATGTTGAGGAAACGCTCCGGCCGGCCCAGGTCGTGGACCAGCGCGACCAGGGACAGCGAGATGGCGCCCGCCGCGGCCAGCTTCGCCGACCTGGCGAGCGCGGGACGCCCGGTGGCCTGCCCGCCTGCGGCCAGCAGCGACGAGGCACCGGAGAGCCCGCCGAGGTACAGGTATCCGGCGATGTCGAGCGGCGCCCAGACCGGTTTCTTCACCACCGGCCTGCCGTAGTACGAGGAGAACCGCGCCTCGGGCACCATGGCCTGCTCGCCGCGTCCGCGGCGGCGTCGGCGGCGCCCCGTGGGCGCCGTGGCGGCGGCCGTCAGGCCGGCCTTGGCGTCCCGCTTCCCAGGGCGCGGCCCATCGGATCCGGTCATCGTGGCCTCCTGGTGAAACTGGCGACGGCGAGCGCGGCGAGCGAGACGGCGGCGACGGCCGCGTGCCGCCACATGTCCGTAAGGTCCCGGGTGGTGACGACCGGGTCGGGCGGCAGGCCGTAGACCTCCGGCTCGTCCAGCAGCAGGAAGAACGCGCCGTCGCCGCCCACTCCGTCGTCGGGGCTCTCTCCGTACAACCGGGCCTCGGTGACCCCGGACGCGTGCAGCTGCGCCACCCGGTCCGCGGCCCGTTCGCGCAGCTCGTCCAGGGGGCCGAACTGGATCGACTCGGTCGGGCAGGCCTTGGCGCAGGCCGGTTCCAGGCCGGTCCCGAGCCGGTCGTAGCACAGGGTGCACTTCCAGGCGCGCCCGTCGCCCCGGCGCTGGTCGATGACCCCGTAGGGGCATGCGGGTATGCAGTAGCCGCAGCCGTTGCAGATGTCCTCCTGGACGACGACCGTGCCGAACTCGGTACGGAACAGCGATCCGGTGGGGCACACGTCCAGGCAGGCGGCATGGGTGCAGTGCTTGCACACGTCCGAGGACATCAGCCAGCGCAACTCGGTGCGGCCGTCGGGGGCCACCGGTGAGATCTGCCCGGCCGGGCCGTCCTCGGCCGCGGTGCCGGCCGCCGAGGCCGTCGCGCCGGGGAAGGCGCCGAGGCCGCGGGCGGCGTCGAAGACATCGAAGACACCGGCGGCATCCATGTCCTCGTGCCCGTCCCCGGGGCCGGCGCGCACCGGTGTCCGCTGCTCGATGAAGGCCACATGGCGCCAGGTGTCGGCGCCGAGCCCCTGGGTGTTGTCGTAGGACATGCCCGTCAGCTCCAGGCCGTCCTCCGGTACGGCGTTCCACTCCTTGCAGGCCACTTCGCACGCCTTGCAGCCGATGCACACGGAGGTGTCCGTGAAGAAGCCCATGCGCGGCGGGGCGTCGGGGTACCCGGAGGCGCCCGCCACGTCCGGCTGGGGACCGAACAACTGGTTGCCGTGCACCGCGTCCTGCTCCGGCCGATGTGTCCCGCCGATGTCGCTGTGGGTCATGGCTCGCCCTCCTCGATCAGGGCACCCGTTCTTCGGCCTGTCCCGCCGTCGCTGCGGCTCTGCTTCGAGCCTGGCACGGCCGGCCGCGACGCGCGCGCCCGAAACCGGGTCACAGCCTCGCCGGGAAGCGGTCCCACACCCGGTGCTGGGCCAGCAGTCCGGTGACGAGGCCCAGCACGGACGTGCCGTCGTCCCCGCTCACCACGCCCGGCGCGTCGGGGACGATGCCGAGGGCGTCGTAGACCTGCTGGGCGCCGTTCCAGCCACCGATGGCCTTGGCATGGCGGTACGCCTCCCCGACGAGCAGCAGGACCCGCGGGTCCACCGGCGCGTTGCCGCCACCGGCGGCCTTGGCGTCCCGGCTGCCATGGGCGTCCGCGGCGGGCGCGGGCGCCCCGGCCAGCAGCAGCGCGTCGAACTCGACGGACCGGGCGGCGGCGAAGGTCCGCTGCACGGTGACCGGTCCCGTCGCGCCGTCGCCCAGCGCACCGCCGGTCGGACCGATGACGAGCGACACCATGCCCTGGTCGAGCACGGACTGCCGTACGGCCTCAACGGCCGCGAGGTCGCACTTGTCGTCGGCGACGATGCCGACGACCCGGCCCGCGCTCGGCCACTCCCTTCCCACCTGCGCCAGCGCCGGGCTCGGTGCGACGTCGGCGAGCGGCTCGGCCGGCTGCGGAGCGGGCAGGCCGAGACCGGCCGCGACCTCCTGGCACAGCTGGGGGTCGATCCGCGCGAGCGTCCGCAGGACGCGTTCCCTGATCGTCTGCTCGTAGCACTTGCTCAGCTCGAAGGTGTAGGCCGCGATGACGTGTTCGCGTTCCACCGGTGTCAGGCTCAGCCAGAACCTGCGGGGGTGGCTGAAGTGGTCCTTGAAGGAGGCAGGAGCCTCACGCACCTTCTGTGCGGCCGGCACGTCGAGGGGCGCCTCCACATAGCCGCCCGCGTCCGCGCCCGCGGCGAACGGGCAGCCCCCGTCGAGCGAGTTGGGCCGGTAGGGGGCGACGCCGCGGTGCACGGCCGTCTGGTGCATGCCGTCGCGGAGCATGTCGTTGACCGGGGCGTGTGGCCGGTTGACGGGGATCTGCGCGAAGTTGGGGCCGCCCAGCCGGGTGATCTGGGTGTCGATGTAGGAGAACAGCCGGCCGGCGAGCAGGGGATCGTCGGTGACGTCGATGCCGGGCACCAGGTGCCCCGGGTGGAAGGCGACCTGCTCGGTCTCGGCGAAGAAGTCGGACGGGTTGCGGTCCAGGGTGAGCAGGCCGATCGGCTGCACCGGGGCCCACTCCTCCGGAACGATCTTCGTGGGGTCCAGGAGATCGATGCCCTCGAAGGTCTGCTCGGGCGTGTCGGGGAAGACCTGGATGCCTAGTTCCCACTGCGGGAAGGCGCCCGCCTCGATGGCGTCGGCGAGGTCCCGCCGGTGGAAGTCCGGGTCGGCGCCGCTGATGATCTGGGCCTCCTCCCACACCAGGGAGTGCACGCCGAGCTTCGGCTTCCAGTGGAACTTCACCAGGGTGGTGGCGCCGTCCGCCGCGACCAGGCGGAACGTGTGCACGCCGAACCCCTCCATCATGCGGAAGGACCGCGGGATGCCCCGGTCGGACATGGTCCACAGGGTGTGGTGCGCGGCCTCGGTGTGCAGCGAGACGAAGTCCCAGAAGGTGTCGTGGGCGCTCTGCGCCTGGGGTATCTCCCGCTCGGGGTGGGGCTTTCCGGCGTGGATGACGTCCGGGAACTTGATCGCGTCCTGGATGAAGAACACCGGAATGTTGTTGCCCACCAGGTCGAAGACGCCCTCGCTGGTGTAGAACTTCGTCGCGAACCCCCGGGTGTCGCGCACGGTGTCGGCCGATCCACGCGAACCGAGCACGGTGGAGAACCTGACGAAGACGGGAGTTTCCACGCCCTCGGCGAGGAACGCGGCCCTGGACACCTTCGACGCGGTGCCGTAGCCCCGGAAGACGCCGTGCGCGGCGGCTCCCCGGGCGTGTACGACCCGTTCCGGGATGCGTTCGTGGTCGAAATGCGTGATCTTCTCGCGCAGATGGTGGTCCTGGATGAGCACGGGGCCTCGCGGACCGGCCTTCAGGGAGTGGTCCGTGTCCGGCAGCCGCAGGCCCTGAGCCGTGGTGTGCCGCTCACCGGCCTGGGCGACCAACGCCTCGTCGGCTCCGGTGGGCTGCCCGGTGGGACTGTAGGTGCCGGGCCCCTGCTGATCGGGTTTCGGCGGCAGCGGACCGTGCGGCTCGGTGGGCTCCTCGATCTGCGGCGGCTGCGGTGCGGGACGGCCGGGAAGGGGCTGTGAGGGGCTCATGGGATTCCTCGCGTGGACGTGGACGGGGAACGTGACGAGTGACCCACGCTCCCGGGCCGAAACGAGCATCGCCGTGCCGGGCGGGTGACCGGCCCGCGCGTGTCGGAACCCGCGGGCAGGGGACTCGGAGTACCGCAGACGGCCCGGCCGTGGCCGGCCGGGCACAGCCGTGAGCGGAGGAGTCGAGACGATGCGCGCACTGACCTGGCAGGGATTGCGGGACGTACGGGTGGAGACCGTCCCGGATCCGAAGATCGAGAAGCCGGACGACATCGTCGTCAGGGTCACGTCCTCCGGCATCTGCGGATCCGATCTGCACCTGTACGAACTGTTCGGGCCGTTCCTGGAGCACGGCGACATCCTCGGCCACGAACCGATGGGGATCGTGGCGGACGTCGGGCCCGAGGTGCACGCCCTCGCCCCCGGCGACCGCGTGGTCGTTCCGTTCAACGTCTCCTGCTGTGACTGCTTCATGTGCGACCAGGGCCTGCATTCCCAGTGCGAGACCACCCAGGTCCACGAGTACGGCACCGGCGCCTCGCTGTTCGGCTACACGAAGCTGTACGGGCAGGTGCCGGGCGGGCAGGCCGAGTTCCTGCGCGTGCCGTTCGGGAACCGGCTGCCCGTCAAGGTGCCCCACGGCACGCCCGACGACCGGTATGTGTATCTGTCCGACGTGCTGCCCACCGCCTGGCAGGCGGTCGAGTACGCCGACATCCCGCCGGGCGGGACGGTGACCGTGCTCGGGCTCGGGCCGATCGGCGACATGGCCGCCCGGATCGCCCAGCACCGCGGAGCCCGGCTGGTCATCGGGATCGACCTGGTCGACGAACGCCTGGCCCGCGCCCGGGCCCACGGGGTCACCTGCCTGGACGTCCGGGACAGCGGCAAGGACCTGGGCAGGGCGGTGCGTGACCTCACCGACGGACGGGGCACCGACGCCGTCATCGACGCCGTCGGGATGGAGGCCCATGGCGCCCCGTTCGCCAAGGCCGCCCAGTGGTTCGTGGGCCACCTGCCCGACGGCGTGGCCCAGCCGCTCATGGAGAAGGCGGGCGTGGACCGGCTCGGCGCGCTGCACACCGCCATCGACCTCGTCCGCAGGGGCGGCACGATCTCCGTGTCCGGTGTCTACGGCGGAGCGGTCAGCCCCATGCCGCTGATGACGATGTTCGACAAGCAGATCCAGGTCCGCATGGGCCAGGCGAACGTCCGGCGGTGGGTGGACGACATCGTGCCGCTGCTCACGGACGAGGATCCGCTCGGCGTCGACACCTTCAAGACGCACGACATGCCGCTGGAGGACGCCCCGAAGGCGTACGCGATGTTCCAGGCCAAGGAGGACGGCATGATCAAGACCCTGCTGCATCCCTGACCCGCCCGCACCGCGACGCCCTTCAGCCGCCGCGCCCCGGGGCATGCGCCGTTCTCGGCAGTCGCCCTCTCCCGGCGGCCACCGTGCTCAGGGCAGCGGGGTGCCGCCCGTCGCGTTCAGGATCTCCGCCGTGATGAAGCTCGCCCGCGGGGAGGCGAGGAAGACATAGGCGGGTGCCATCTCGGCCGGCTGCGCGGGGCGGCCCAGCGGGGCCTGCTTGCCGAACTCGGCCGTGTCGGGCAGCGTCGCCGGGATCAGCGGTGTCCACACGGGCCCGGGAGCGACGGCGTTGACGCGGATCCCGTCGGCGGCGACCATCTGCGCGAGCCCCTGCGTGAACGTCACGATGGCGCCCTTCGTCATCGCGTAGTCGAGCAGATGCGGACTCGGCTTGTACGCCTGCACGGACGCGGAGTTGATGATGCAGCCGCCCGCCGGTATGTGCGGCAGCGCCAGCTTGCACAGCCAGAACATGCCGTACAGGTTGGTCCGCACGACCCGGTCGAACTGCTCGGTCGAGATCGCCTGGATGCCGTCGGGCTGAGACATCTGATAGGCGGCGTTGTTGACCAGGATGTCGATGCGTCCGAACTCGTCGACGGCACGTTCCACCAGGCGGCGGACCTGAGTCTCCGCACGGATGTCGCAGGGGACGGCGACGGCCTTGCGGCCCGCGTCCGTGACGAGGGCGGCGGTCTTCGCCGCGTCGTCGGCCTCGGCGGGCAGATGGGTGATCAGGACGTCGGCTCCTTCGCGTGCGAACGCGAGCGCCACGGCCCGCCCGATGCCGGAGTCGCCGCCGGTGACCACCGCCGCCTGGTCCCGGAGCAGTCCGCTGCCCACGTAGGAGTCCTCGCCGTGGTCGGGCGGCGGGTCCATGGGCCCGGTCCAGCCCGGATGTTCCTGATCCTGCTGGGGGAAGTCCGGGCGGGGATGCTTGCGCGTGGGGTCCTCGGGCATGGTCCCTCCTCCTTCGTCACGCAGGACAACGCAGGACACCACAGTGGGTGCCCCGCACGCGGCGGAACACACGCGGCCCCGGTGCCGGCGAGGCCGTGGGCGCGGCACGCACACCTGTCGGCCGATCGGGTGCCGGGCCACGGTCGCACGGGTGTTTCGCGCGGGCGGGGTACTCGCCGCGCACCCCCCGGGCAACGGATGCCGGAGAAAAAGGGGTGTGACACCGCGAGGAGGCCTGTCGTGAACGGTGTGCCGCACGAGGGAACCGTCAGCCGCGCCGTGGACCCGGCGTGACGGCGCCCGAGCCGGGCGCGGCGCGCCACCGGGGAGAACGGCTGGCCGACGCGGCCGACAAGCGGCTGCCCGTGTACGACGGCGGCGGAGCGCTGCTGCGCAAGGCGTTCCCCGACCACTGGTCGTTCCTGCTGGGCGAACTGGCCCTCTACAGCCTGGTCCTGCTGCTGCTGACGGGCGTGTGGCTGACCTTCTTCTTCAAGCCCGAGATGCGGGAGGTGGTCTACGACGGCTCCTACCGGCCGCTGCGCGGGGTGCGCATGTCGACGGCGTTCGCCTCCACCCTGGACATCAGCTTCGACGTACGCGGCGGCCTGCTGATCCGGCAACTGCACCACTGGGCCGCGCTGGTCTTCGTCACCGCGATCGGCCTGCACCTGCTGCGGATCTTCTTCACCGGCGCCTTCCGCAGGCCCCGCGAGCTGAACTGGGTCATCGGCGTCACGCTGTTCGCGATCGCCCTCGCGGAGGGCTTCGCCGGCTATTCGCTGCCGGACGATCTGCTCTCCGGCACGGGCCTGCGGATCGCCCAGGGCATCATGCTGTCCATTCCGGTGGCGGGGACGTACCTCGCCCTGTTCGCGTTCGGGTCCCAGTTCCCGGGACACGACATGGTGCCCCGGCTGTACAGCCTGCACATCCTGCTGCTGCCGGGGGCACTGGTCGCCCTGGTCACGGTGCACCTGATGCTGGTCTTCCACCTCAAGCACACCCAGTGGCGCGGGCCCGGCCGCAGCAACGCGAACGCCGTCGGCAAACCGCTCTATCCGCGGTTCACGGCCTCGTCCGCCGGGCTGTCCCTCGCCCTCTTCGGGGTGTTGTCGGTGCTCGCCGGCATCGCGCAGATCAACCCGGTGTGGGTGTACGGACCCTACCGGCCGGACCAGGCGTCGACCGGGTCCCAGCCCGACTGGTACGTCGGCTTCCTGGAGGGCGCCCTCAGGCTCGTACCGCCCTGGGAGACGAACATCGCCGGGCACACCCTCATGTGGAACGTCCTGCTGCCGGCCGTCGTGCTGCCCGCGCTGCTCTTCCTCGTCCTGTACGCGTATCCGTTCGTGGAGCAGCGGTTCACCGGGGAGGGGAGGCAGGAGCGGCACCTGTGCGACCGGCCCCGGGAGCGGCCCGTGCGCACGGGCCTCGGCGTCGCGGGCGTGACCTTCTACGGCGTGCTGCTGCTGGCCGGCGGCAACGACGTCATCGCGGCGACCTTCCACATCTCGGTGAACAGCCTGACCTGGGTGCTGCGGGTCGCGCTGATCGTGGCGCCGATCCTCGCCTTCGCGCTCGTCCGTGCGCTGTGCCACGCCCTCGTGGCCGCCGAGCAGGAGCGCCTGACGGAGGGTGAGGAGACCGGCGAGGTGCGCCAGACCCTGGCGGGCGGATACGAGTCCGGCCACCGGCCGGTCACGTCCTTCCGGCCGGGCGCCCCGCGCATCCCGGTCAGTCCTCCCGCTCGACGCCCCGGTTCGCGTACTGGAACACCAGACCCAGAACACCCCGCGCCAGAACACCGAGGCCGATGAGGAACAGCCACAGCCCGTAGACGACACCGGTCGCCGCGACCGAGAAGCCGAGCGCGGTCACGATCGGCCAGTGGCTGTGCGGCGGGAAGAACTCCAGCGGCCCGGCGGCATCGGTGACCTCCGCCTCGGTGCGGTCCTGCGGGCGCCGGCCGCGACGGGCGTACTGCACCGCGCAGAAGAAGGACACCAGCGCGGCCATGCCGAACGCGACGATGAGCGCCGCGGTACCGGTCGGATCGCCCGACCACGCCCCGTAGAGCGCCGCGGTACCGCCGAAGAAGACGGCCACACCGCCGAACAGCAGGGCCTCCACCTTCACTGCAGTTCCTCCCGCTTCGCCTGGCGTACGACGTCGGGGTGGTGCAGGTCGAACGCCGGGGACTCCGACCGCACCCGGGGCAGCGCCACGAAGTTGTGGCGGGGCGGCGGGCTGTCGGTGGCCCACTCCAGGGCCCGCCCGTACCCCCAGGGGTCGGCCAGTCCGACGCGCCGCCCGTACCGGGAGGTGTGCCAGACGTTGTAGAGGAACGGCAGGGTGGACACGCCGAGCAGCAACGCGCCCGCCGACGACAGGGTGTTCAAAAGCGTGAAGCCGTCGGAGGGCAGATAGTCGGCGTAGCGGCGGGGCATCCCCATCTCACCGAGCCAGTGCTGCACGAGGAACGTCAGCTGGAACCCCGGGAACAGCAGCCAGAAGTGCACCTTGCCCAGCCGCTCGTCGAGCATCTTCCCGGTGAACTTGGGCCACCAGAAGTAGAACCCGGCGAACATCGCGAAGACCACGGTGCCGAACAGCACGTAATGCAGATGGGCGACGACGAAGTACGAGTCGGTGACGTGGAAGTCCAGCGGCGGCGAGGCGACGAGCACGCCGCTGAGCCCGCCCAGCAGGAACGACACCAGGAAGCCGAGGGACCACAGCATCGGCGTCTCGAAGGAGACCGACCCGTGCACCATCGTCCCGATCCAGGCGAAGAACTTGATCCCCGTCGGCACCGCGATCAGGAACGACATGACGGAGAAGAACGGCAGCAGCACCGCGCCCGTGGCGAACATGTGGTGTGCCCACACCACGGCCGACAGCATGGTGATCGAGGTCGTCGCCCCGATCATGGGCAGATAGCCGAAGAGCGGCTTGCGCGAGAACACCGGGATGATCTCGGAGATGATGCCGAAGAACGGCAGGGCGACGATATAGACCTCGGGATGCCCGAAGAACCAGAACAGGTGCTGCCAGAGCAGGGCGCCGCCGTTGGTCGCGTCGAAGACGTGCGAGCCGAACTTCCGGTCGGACTCCAGGGCCAGCAGCGCCGCGGTGAGCACCGGGAACGCGGGCAGCACCAGGATGGACGTGAACAGCACGTTCCAGGTGAACATCGGCATCCGGAACATCGTCATCCCCGGGGCACGCAGACACAGGATGGTGGTGATGAAGTTGACCGCGCTCAGCGTGGTCGACACACCGGTCACCACCAGCCCCATCGCCCACAGGTCACCGCCGGCGCCGGGGGAGTAGTACGCGCTGTTGAGCGGGGCGTAGGCGAACCAGCCGAACGAGGCAGCGCCGGTCGGCACCAGGAACCCCGAGACCACCATGAGGCCGCCGAAGAGGTACATCCAGTACGACAGCGCGTTGAGCCGGGGCAACGCCAGGTCCGGTGCGCCGATCTGCAACGGCATCACCGCGTTCGCGAACCCGGCGAACATCGGCGTCGCGAAGAGCAGCATCATGATGGTGCCGTGCACCGTGAAGAACTGGTTGTAGGTGTGCTGGGTCACGAACTGCAGCCCCGGACGGGCCAGTTCGGCGCGCATGGCGAGCGCGAGCAGCCCGCCCAGGAGGAAGAAGCAGAAGGAGGTCACCATGTACAGCCGGCCGATCACCTTGTGGTCGGTCGTCGAGGCCCAGCCCAGCAGCGTCCGCCCCAGTGAGGTCGCGGTGCGCGAAGACGTGCCCCCTTCGCCCTCGCCGAGGCGTTGTGGCACTTCGGTCATGGTCCTCCTCACCGCGGCCGACAGCGGACAGCACCGGGCGAGTGCTCCGCCCGGCGGACGGGAAACCGGCGACTCCTGTGCGTGACGACGCTACCGGTGGCGGCGATGAATACCGGTTGCGCCACGCTTTCCTGAATCCGGCGGCGCCGGGCCGGGTACTCGATGCCGATGAACACGACACCGATGGACACGACACCTGAGTACATGGCCGCCGCGGGGTCGACGGCCGGGATGATCGTCATCGTCGTCGGCGGACTGCTCGTCACGGCCGCACTGGTGTGGTCGCTGCGGCTGGGGGCCAGGGTGCTGCGACGGGAGCAGCTGCCGCACCGGTCCGCCGCCCGGACGAGGCCGCCGCGTTCGGGGCCGGTGGGCGAGGAACGGCAGATGCGTGAACCCAGCGAGGTGCCCCGGGCGACGGAGGGTCACCGGCCGACGCCCCACGAACTCGGCAACAGCCCGGACCGGCCGAGCGGTGACCAGGACCGGCCGCGCTGGCGGTCCGGTTCCAGCGGGTCCTTCGGCGGCGGGGGCGGCGGCGCGACCTGAGGTCCGGCCCGGCACGAGGGCTCAGGAAGACGGCCCTGCCCCGCGCAGGGCCGTGGCCCCGCCCCGCCACGCCCCCAGCAGCCGGGCCGCGAGCCGTTCCTCGAGGTAGGAGGTCGCGCGGATCCCGAACACCACGTCGGCCTCCAGGCGGGGTTCGCTCTCCAGCAGCCCGCCGACGACATCGTGCCGCACGACCTGTTCGTGCACCGCGTCCGCCTCGACGTGCTCCGTGTAGAAGCGCACGGCCGCCGGGCCGGCCCCCACCCGGCGCAGCGCCTCGGCGAGCCGGCGGGACGCCGGGGACGAGGTCGTCTCCACGGCGGCGAAGTGCCCGACGAGCGCACCGCGCAGCGCCCGGTGCAGACCGAACAGCGACATCACATTGACCGTCGCGAGCGCTTCGGCCGGAGCACTGTCGACATAGCGCCCGTACGCGGTGTCCAGCCCGAGGTCCGCCATGAGATCGGCGAACAGCTCCGCGTGGATCTCGTCCGCACGGCCGGCGCCGAACTCGTCGAACTCCACGGCGACCATGGCCGCCTTGGCCCGCCCGCGCAGCCTGGGAATGACCCAGGCGTGCGGGTCGGCTTCCTTGAGGTGGTACAGCGAGCGCAGCGCCGCGTACTCGCGCAGCTGCCGCAGCGTGCCCTCGCCGCACAGATGGTGCGAGACACCACCGCCGGCGTCGCCGGCCGGTTCCAGCTGGAGCTCGTCCAGCGCACGCGCGGCCGTGTCGGTGCCCGCGACCGGCACGTCCGAGCGCAGCGCACCGAGGAAGCGGTCCTCGATCGCGCCGCGCAGCGCCAGCAGCCCGCTGTCCCATTCGAGGCGGTCCGGTACGCCCGCGAAGCCCGCGTAGTGCAGCTCGTACAGGACATACAGCGCGAGTTGCAGATCGTCGCCGTACGGGCAACCCTTCACCGGGACCGGCGGACGGCCGGGCACCGATCCGCGCAGCGCGGCCAGCACCGCGGCCGACAGCGCACCGCGCGGCTCGGGCAGCGGCGGTGGGCGCAGCGGGGCGTGCCGCCGGGCGGGCGTGGCCGTCATACGCCCTCACCGCCGCTGTGCCGCCTGTCGCGGCGGCGGTGGCTGGTGTCGCACCACGGAAAGATCCGGCTGCGGCGGCAGGTGCAGACCGCGACCATGAAACGCTTCGAGACGATCACCTCACCGTCCTCGCCCACCACCTCGACCGGCCCCTCCACCAGCAGGGGCCCGTCGCGCTGGACGCGGATACGGCGGGGGCGTTCAGGCATGTTCGGCACGGATCACCACCAGTTCCTCCGTCGTGGTGTCGGCGGCCAGTCCCCGCTCGCGCAGCCAGCCGAGCCGCGAGCGCAGCACACGCCCGAACGGCAGCCGGGCCCGGTCGACGACCGCCGCGCGCAGCCCCGCCGCTTCGAGACGCTCCAGGGTGTCCTCGATGCCGCACAGATGTGAGTGCACGAGCAGCAGCGCTCCCGCGGACCGCAGGATCGCCGGGGCGGCGTCGCAGACCCGGTCGATCAGCGCACGGCCGTCGCTGCCGGCGTCCCAGGCCCGCGCGGGGCCCCGGCGCGGCAGCCCGCCCGGCGCGGGTACATACGGCGGATTGGCGACCACCAGGTCGAAGCGGCGGCCCGGCACGGCGGACGCCAGGTCGCCGTGGCGCACGCGCACGCTCTGCCCGTTGAGCAGGGCGTTGAACCGGGCGGTGGCCACCGCCCGCAAGGAGATGTCCACCGCGGTGACACGACCGCCGAGCCGGGCCGCCTCCACGGCGAGCACGCCGCTGCCCGTGCCCAGGTCCAGGACGTCCGCCCCGCTCGCGATCCGCTCGCGGCACATGGCCCGCCGCAGCAGCCCGGTGTCGGCCTGCGGGGCATAGACGCCCCGGGGAACCCAGCAGCGGGGCCATGACGCGGTGAGCGTGTCGGCGGTCATCGGGGATGCCTGCGTCATCCGGGTCACCCGGCTGCCTTCAACGGCACGGAGGACAGCGCCCGGGCCACCCCGCACAGATTGTCGGCCATGGTGCGGCCGGTGCGGTGCGCCCAGTCACGACCGCGCCGCTCGTCCAGATAGTCGGGGCCCGGGCCCGGGCCGAGATGCCAGTACGTCCAGGCCTGACCGGGCACGGTGTAGCCGATGTCGGCGAGCGCCCCGGAGATCTCGCTGATGACGTGGTGGGCGCCGTCCTCGTTGCCGGTGACCACCACGCCCGCCACCCGGTTGTAGGCGACGGGCCGGTCCTCGTCGTCCGTCTCGGACATCATCGCGTCCATGCGTTCGAGAACGCGTTGCGCCACCGAGGACGGCCGGCCCAGCCATGTGGGCGAGGCGATGACCAGTATCTGCGACTCCAGGAGCTTGTCGTGCACCTGTGGCCACTGGTCGCCGTCGCCCGCGTCGGTGACCACGCCCGGCGCGATGTCCAGGTCCACGGCCCGTACCTGCTCCACCGCCACCCCGTGCTCGGCCAGCCGCGCGACGACCACGGCGGCCAGTGCCTCGGTGTTCGAAGGCTCGGGGGACTTCTTGAGCGTGCAGTTGACGACCAGTGCTTTCACCGTTGCTCCCGGAGCGATCGACGACACGTGTGCACACCGGTCGCGCCGGCGGCGCCGTCCGAGTACCCCGGCACGGCGGAGGTAACGGGACCTGCAACGGCGCGCCCCCGGTCACGCCAAGGGGCTGCGCGCCAGTGAATCGAGCAGATGCGCCGGATCCCGGAAGACGGCGTCGGCGCCGGCCTCCTCCAGATCGGCGCGGGGTATGCCGCCGCAGAGCAGTGCCACACACCGCACCCCCGCGCGCCGGCCCGCCCGCATGTCCCACACCGTGTCGCCGACGAACACCGCACGCTCCGCCGGAACGCCCGCCAGCTCAAGGGCCCGCTCGACGGGTTCCGGAGCGGGCTTGCCTTCGGTGACGTCATCGGCACTGGCCGTCGCCGCGATGGCGTCGTCCGCGTCGATCGCCCGCCGCAGCGCGGACAGTTCGTCGCCGGCCGCCGAGGTGGCCAGCACGACCTGCCGGCCGTCGTCGGCCAGGTGCCGCAGCAGGCGTCCCGCGCCGGGCAGTGCGGTCAGCCGCTCGAAGTACTCGGCGTAGAGCACCTTGTGGGCACTGCTGAGACCGGCCGCCTCGTCCTGGCCCCGCGCCTCGCCCAGCAGATGCGTGACGAGGTCGGCGGAGCCGAGCCCGACCGCCCGGTGGACGGCGTGCGCGGTGATCCGGTGTCCGGCCTGGCGGAACGCCTCCCACCAGGCCACCACATGCAAGTGATTGGTGTCGACCAGGGTCCCGTCCACGTCGAACACGGCCGCTCGCCGCACCTGCGCCATCACGCCTCCCGGCAGCGGGGACCACGGTCGGTCCCGGGTCACGTCCGGGTACCCGGCGAAACCCCTGCGGGAACCCCCGGCCGGCGGTGGGCCGCGCTCCGCGAGGTCGCGTCCGCCCGTCGACATGTGTCGTGTCGTCCGCGTGGGGTGGGTACCCGGTCTCGCATGGACCCATGGTGCGCCGGCAGTCCGGCGCCGGCGGCCGACGACAAGGAGGACGACATGAGCACGGTCAGCAAAACGGTGGACGTCGACGTCCCCGTTCGTACCGCCTACAACCAGTGGACGCAGTTCGAGGAGTTCCCGAACTTCATGGAGGGCGTCGAGGAGGTCAGGCAGCTCGACGACCGGCACAACCACTGGACCTCGAGCATCGGCGGGGTCAGGCGCGAGTTCGACACCGAGATCGTCGACCAGCTCCCGGACGACCGGATCACCTGGCGCGCCATCGCCGGCGACATACGCCAGCGGGGCTCGGTACGGTTCCAGCGGCTGGACGACACGCACACCCGGGTGGAACTCACGATGGAGGTCGAGCCCGAGGGCGTCGCCGAGAAGGGCGCGGACGCGCTGGGCCTGATCGACCGGCGGGTCAGGTCAGACCTGGGCCGCTTCAAGGAGTACATCGAAGGCCGCGAGGGCGAGAGCGGTGCCTGGCGCGGACGGATCCGGCCCGAGGACCCCGGCTCGATGCTCTGACGGCCCGTCGCGGGCCGCACGCGTCGGGTCGTTCCTTCGGGGAACTCGGCCCCCGAACGACCACGTGAGCGGGCAGCACGCCCGGTACGCCGAAGAGGAGAGGCACCATGCCGGCCGGATCGAGTTCCAAACGGGAACGACAGTACGAGCACATCAAGAAGAGCGCGGAGGACCGCGGCGAGTCGACGGGGCGCGCCAAGGAGATCGCCGCGCGCACGGTCAACAAGGAGAGGGCGAGGTCGGGCGAGTCGAAGACCGCGGGCAGGGCCTCGACCCGTGACGCCAAATCGTCGTACGAGCGCGGTGGGCAGCGTTCGCACCGCGGCGCGCAGGGCCCCACCAAGGACCAGTTGTACGACGAGGCCAGGAAGCGGAACATCCACGGACGCTCCTCGATGAGCAAGAAGGAGCTGGAGAACGCGCTCGGCCGCTGACGGGAGTGCCCTGCCCGCCGCTCCGGGCGGCCGCCGACGCCGTCACAGCCGGACCGGCCTTCCTGCGGTTCGGCTGTGACGTGCACCCCCACACCGAAAGGAGCCGCAGATGAGCAGCGAAACGGGCGGCGGGGTCGTCGTCACGGGCGCCACCGGGAACCTGGGCACGAGCGTGGTGCGCCTGCTCAGCGAGGACCCGCAGGTCCCGTGGGTGCGCGGCATCGCCCGGCGCACACCCGGCTGGGCACCCGACAGGACCGAATGGCACGCCGTCGACCTCGCGTCCGAGCAGGCCGACCTCGCCCCGGTGTTCCGGGGAGCCGGCGCCGTGGTCCATCTGGCGTGGGCGTTCCAGCCGACGCACGATCCGGCGAAGACCTGGCAGACCAACGTGCTCGGCAGCATCAGGGTGTTCGAGGCGGTGGCCGCCGCCCGGGTACCGGTGCTGCTGCACGCCTCCTCGGTCGGCGCCTACTCCCCGGGCCCCAAGGACCGGGCGGTGGACGAGTCCTGGCCCACGCACGGCTGGCCGGACGCCGCCTACTGCCGGGAGAAGGCCTACCTGGAGCGAGCCCTGGACGCCTTCGCACGCGACCACCCCGAGATCCGGGTGGTCCGGATGCGGCCGGCGTTCCTGTTCAAGCGGGAGTCCGCGAGCGAACAGCGCCGCATCTTCGGCGGCCGGTTCCTGCCCGGCCCGCTGCTCCGCCCCGAGCTGCTGCCCTTCCTGCCGGACGTGCCCGGCCTGCGGGTGCAGGCCCTGCACACGGACGACGCGGCCCGCGCCTTTCACCTGGCCCTGCGGCACAGCGGTGCGCGGGGCGCCTTCAACCTCGCCGCCGAACCGCCCCTCGACGCCGACCGGCTCGGCGAGATGCTGGGTCTGCGCCCGGTCCGGCTGCCCCGCACCGCGGCCCGGTCTGCGATCGCGGCGGCCTGGGGGCTCCATCTGCTTCCCGCGTCACCCCAGCTCTTCGACGCGGTGCTGCGGCTGCCCCTGATGGACTACGGCCGGGCCCGCGGCGAACTGGGCTGGGAGCCGGAGCACAGCGCGCCCGACGTGGTGCGGGAGTTCCTGGGCGGGTTGCGAGCGGGCGAAGGAGCGGACACGGAACCCCTGCGGGGCCGCAAGGTCGGCTGACCGCCCCGGCATCCCCACCGTCCCTCCCGGGAGGGACGGCGGGGATGCCTCACCGTGTGAGCCGTGCGAGCCCGTGAGCGGGCCCGTGACCCTGTCGTGTCCCGGCGTGCCCGGTCCGGCCGCTCAGCCGCCGCCCCAAGCCGACGGCGGCGGCCGCCAGGCCCACCGACGTGGTGGCGGCGGTGACCACGGGGTGCCGGGCGAGGGCGGCCTGGGCGGAGTGCGGGTGGGACCTTTCGTCGAAGACGCCGTGGGCGCCGTAGTCGCTGCCCGCCGGCCCGTCGGACGGGCTGAACAGATTGTCCGCACCGGTCGGGGCCGGACTGTCGGTCTGCTGGGAGTCGAAGCCCGTGCGGGCCAGGTAACGGTCGAGGAGGGCGGGGGCGATCCGGTTGGCCCAGACGGTCGCCGCGGTGCTGGCCCCGATGTAGTACTGCTTGCGTTTGGGGTGGTCGGCGGCGTACAGGACGCCCCGCGCGGCGACCTCGGGCTGGTAGATCGGCGGCACCGGCTGCGGGTGACGGGACAGCCGCGACCTGACCCAGGAGAACTGCGGGGTGTTGACCGCGGGCATCTGGGCGATCGTGATGTGCACATTGCTCGCCCGGTGGAGCAGTTCCAGGCGCACGGACGACGTGAAGCCGTTGATGGCGTGTTTGGCGCCGCAGTAGGCGGACTGGAGCGGAATCGACCGCTCGCCCAGGGCGGAGCCCACCTGCACGATGGTGCCGCGGTCGCGCGGCAGCATGCGGGCGAGCGCCGTGCGGGTGCCGTTGACGAAGCCCAGGTAGGCGACGTCGGTCACCCGCTGGTACTCCTCCGCGCTGATCTCCGCGAAGGGCGCGAACACGCTGGTGAACGCGCAGTTGACCCAGACGTCGATGGGGCCGAGGGCCCGCTCGACGGCGTCGGCGGCGGCCGAGACCTGGCCGGCGTCGGAGGTGTCGGCCTGCTGGACGAAGGGGCGCCCGCCCAGGTCCGCCACGTCCCGCGCCGCCGCCTCCAGCCCGCCCCGGCCACGTGCGATCAGGGCGACGGCGGCGCCACGCCGCGCGTACAGACAGGCGGTGGCACGGCCGATACCGGCGCTGGCCCCGGTGATGACGACGACTTGCGGCATGATCGGTCCCTCCGGTCGGGCGTGCGGTCCGGTCATCGTCCGCTCGTTCCGTGGCGGCCGTGCGGCAGGAACTCCTGGACCTTCGCCTTGAAACCCTGCCTGACCATCGCGGCACGGTCGCTGTCGCCCTTGAGGACGGCCGTCGCTGCGGCCTCGATCTGGTCGAGGGTGGCATGCGGCGGAATGGGCGGTACGGCGGGATCGGTCACGAAGTCGAGCACGCAGGGCCGGTCCGCGGCGAGCGCGGCCTCCCAGGCGCCGCGCACCTCGTCCGGCTTCTCGACGCGCTGCCCGGTCAGCCCGACGGAACGGGCGAAGTCGGCGTAGGCCACGTCGGGGATCGACTGCGAGGGCAGGAACTGCGGGGCGCCCGACATGGCCCGCATCTCCCAGGTCACCTGGTTGAGGTCCCGGTTGTTGAAGACGGCGACGACGAGCCTCGGGTCCTGCCACTCGTGCCAGTACTTGGCGATGGTGATCAGCTCGGCCATCCCGTTCATCTGCATCGCGCCGTCGCCGACCAGGGCGATCGCCGGCCGGTCGCCGTGCGCGAACTTGGCCCCGATGGCGTACGGCACCCCCGGCCCCATGGTGGCCAGCGTGCCCGACAGCGAACCGCGCATGGCACCGCGCAGCCTGAGATGGCGGGCGTACCAGTTGGCGGCGGACCCGGAGTCCGAGCTGAGGATCACGTTCTCCGGGAGCAGCCCGCCGAGCGTGTGCGTGACGTACTCCGGGTTGATCGGATCGGCCTCCACGGCGGCGCGCCGCTCCATGACCTCCCACCAGCGCGCGACGTTGTCCTCGACCTTCTTCCGCCACGCGGGACGCTCGGCCTGCTTGAGCAGCGGAACCAGCCGGCGCAGCGTCGTGGCGGCGTCGCCGACGAGGTTGACCTCGAAGGGGTAGCGCAGGCCGACCATGTGCGGGTCGATGTCGATCTGCACGGCCCGTGCCTGCCCGAACTCCGGCAGGAACTGGGTGTAGGGGAAGGAGGAGCCGACGACGAGGAGGGTGTCGCAGTCCCGCATCAGCTCGTACGACGGCCGGGTGCCCAACAGGCCGATCGCGCCGGTCACATACGGCAGGTCGTCATCGAGGGCGTCCTTGCCCAGCAACGCCTTGGCGACGCCGGCGCCGAGCCGCTCGGCGACCGTCGTCACCTCAGGGCGGGCCCCGCGCGCGCCCTGCCCGATCAGTATGGCGGTGCGTTCGCCGGCGTTGAGCACGTCCGCGGCCCGCTGCAGGTCCTCGTCGGCGGGCACCGGCGCGTAGTGCGGCATGCCGAGACTGGAGGGGACCATCTTGAACGCGTGCTCGGGCGGGGAGTAGTCCAGCTCCTGGACATCGGCCGGGATGATCACGGCGGTCACCGAGTGGCGCGCCAGCGCGGTGCGCAGCGCCCGGTCGAGCACGTTCGGCAGCTGCTCGGGGACGGTGACCATCTCGCAGAAGTCCGAGGCGACGTCCTTGTACAGGCTGACCAGGTCGACCTCCTGCTGGTACGAGCCGCCCATGGCGCTGCGGTTGGTCTGCCCGACCACGGCGACCACGGGCACATGATCCAGCTTCGCGTCGTACAGGCCGTTGAGGAGATGGATGGCGCCCGGCCCCGAGGTGGCGGCGCAGACGCCGACCCGGCCGGAGAACTTGGCATAGCCGACCGCTTCGAACGCGGACATCTCCTCGTGCCGCGCCTGGATGAACCGCGGGTTGTCGTCCGCGCGTCCCCAGGCCGCGAGCAGGCCGTTGATGCCGTCTCCGGGATAGGCGAAGACGTACTCCACGCCCCACTCGCGCAGCCGCTGGAGGAGGTAGTCGGAGACCTTCGTCGACATGGTCGGATCCTTTCCGCAAGGGACGTGTGAGTACGGGACTACGGGCGCAGACGGCGTACGAGGCCCACGGCGGTCGTGGCGGCCAGCGCGCCGGCGCCCGCGGCGCCCGCGGTGGCCGCCCACCGGGCCGGGGCGGAGGGGACGCGGGGGCGCCGGGCCAGGCGCTCGGGCCGGTCGCCGGGCAGCGGGCCGTCGAGTCCGAGGGCCAGCACCTCGGCCAGGTGCAGGGCCCGGCGGCCGGTGCCGCCCTGCTCGATCTGGGTGCGGCAGCTGAACCCGTCCGCCAGCAGTACGTCGTCGGGTGCGGCGGCGCGGACGGCGGGCAGCACGCCCAGCTCGCCGACGGCCAGGGAGACCTCGTGGTGACCCCGTTCGAACCCGAAGTTGCCGGCCAGACCGCAGCAGCCCTCGTCGAGGACGTCGGCGTCCAGGTGGGCGCGGCGCATCAGTTCACGGTCGGCGTCGAACTTCATGACGGCGTGCTGGTGGCAGTGCGTCTGCACCGTCGCGTGCCGGGCCAGCCGCGGTGGTTGCCAGTCCGCGCGCAGGAGGTGTTCGGCGAGGGTGCGGACCTGCCCGGCGAGCCGGCGGGCGTCCGGGTCGCCGGCCAGCAGCTCGGGGGCGTCGGCCCGGAAGACGGCCGTGCACGAGGGTTCCAGGCCGACGACGGGCGTGCCCGCGTCCAGATGGGGGCCAAGGACGCGCAGCGTATGGCGCAACACCCTTTTCGCCGTGGCCAGTTGGCCGGTGGAGATCCAGGTCAGGCCGCAGCAGACGGGGGCGCCGGGCACGATGACGCGGAAGCCGGCGTCCTTGAGGACGCGGACCGCCGAGGTCGCGACGGACGGATGGAAGTAGGTGCTGAAGGTGTCCGGCCACAAGACCACCGCCGCCGGATCCGCCGGGTCCACCTCATCTGCGTGGCGGGCCCGCCACCACTGGAGGAAGGACTCGGCGGCGAACACCGGCGCCTGCCGGCCGCCGTCCACACCGGCCAGTCGTTTTCCCGCACCGGCGAGGCCCGGCGCGTGCAGCACACTGTTGACCAGATGCGGGGCCGGCCGGGCCAGCCGGGCCCACAGCGGCAGCCAGCCCATCGAGTAGTGCGCGGCGGGCCGCGGCCGGCCGGCGTAGTGGTGCGCCAGGAACTCCGCCTTGTAGGTGGCCATGTCGACGCCGGTCGGGCAGTCCGACTTGCAGCCCTTGCAGGCCAGGCACAGATCGAGGGCGTCGCGTACCTCGGTGGAGCGCCAGCCGTCGGTGACCGCCGAGTCCGGGTGCCCGTCCAGCATCTCGAACAGCAGCCGGGCACGTCCCCGGGTGGAATGCTCCTCCTCCCGGGTGGCCCGGTAGGAGGGACACATCACGCCGCCCCGGTGGCTGCGGCAGTTGCCGATGCCGACACAGCGCAACACGGCCCGGGTGAAGGAGTGGTCGTCCTTTGGATAGCCGAAGTGCGTGCCGTCCGACGCCGGTTGCCAGGACGGTCCGAGGCGCAGTTGCCCGTCCACCGGATGCGGGTCGACCACCTTGCCCGGGTTCATCCGGTTGCCGGGGTCGAACAGTGCCTTCAGTTCCCGGAAGGCGGTCACGAGCGGTTCGCCGAACATCCGGGTCAGCAGCTCGCCCCGGGCCTGGCCGTCCCCGTGCTCGCCGGACAGGGAACCTCCGTAGGAGGCCACGAGGTCGGCGGCCCGTTCCACGAAGCGCCGGAAGTCCGCCACCCCGTCCGCGGTCCGCAGCCCGAACGGGATGCGGGTGTGCACACACCCCTGCCCGAAGTGGCCGTACAGGGACGGGTGGTCGTAGTCGAACTCCACGAACAGCCGCTTCAGATCGCGCAGATAGTCACCGAGGCGGTCGGGCGGGACGGCGGAGTCCTCCCAGCCCTCCCAGGTCTCGCGGTCGTCCGGCGGCCGGGCCGTGACACCGAGGCCGGCCTCCCGCGCCTTGAGCATCCGCTGCTCGCGGTCGGGGTCGTCGGAGAAGGCGACGGAGGGGTCCTTCTCCCTGCGGCCGGTCGCCTTGAGCAACTGGTGCGCCTGTTCGTCGACTTCCTCCTGGCTGTCGCCGCTGAACTGCAGCAACAGCCAGCTGTCGGCGTCGGGCAGCGCGTCGAGGGAGTCCAGGTAGGCGTGTTCCTCGCGCATGAGCTGGGCCATCCGCCCGTCCAGGGCCTCCAGTTGGGTCGGGGCACAGTGCTCCAGCAGGCGCGGTACGTCGTCGGCGGCGCGGCAGATGTCGTCGTAGCCGAGGACCAGCAGTGACTGGTAGGGCGGCACGGGTACGAGGTCGAGTTCGGCGTGCAGGACGGTGACGAGGGTGCCCTCGCTGCCGACCAGGGCCCGCGCGACGTCGAAGCCGCGTTCCGGCAGCAGCGAGTCGAGGTTGTAGCCGGAGACCCGACGCGGGATGTCCGGGTAGCCGCGCCGGATGTCCGCCAGATGCCCGGCGACGAGGCGGTCCAGGCCCTCGTAGATCTCGGCCCGGCGACCGCCCTCGGCGGCGATCCGCGCGCGCTCGGCCCGGGAGGTCGGGCCGACCCACATGCGCAGGCCGTCGTAGGTCTGCACCTCCAGGCGGCGCACGTTGTCGACCGTCTTGCCGTACGCCTGCGCGGACGCCCCGCAGGAGTTGTTGCCGATCATGCCGCCCAGCGCACAGTGACTGTGGGTGGACGGCTTGGGACCGAACTGCAGACGGTGATCGGCCAGGCGCCGGTCGAGTTCGTCCAGGACGATCCCGGGCTCCACCACACAGGTACGGGTGTCCGGGTCGACGGCGACCAGGGCATGGCAGTACTTGCTCCAGTCGATCACGACGGCCGTGTTCGTCGTCTGGCCGGCGAGGCTCGTGCCTCCGCCCCGGGACAGCACGGGGGCCCCGAACCGGGCGCACACCTGGACCGCGCGGGCACCTGCCTCCACCGTGCGGGGTACGACCACGCCGAGCGGGACCTGCCGGTAGTTGGAGCCGTCGGTGGCGTAGGCGCCCCTGGTGCCCGGATCGAAGCGGACCTCGGCGTCGGTCTCGGCACGCAGCGCCTCGACGAGCCGGTCCGCCGGCGCTTCGAGGACGGGTTCGCTCATGGTCCACCTCCCGGCCGACGCGGCTGTCCCTCGGGTACCGGCCATCGGGTACCCACGAATGCGATGTCTTTCGCCGTGACGATCCGTGCCCCCATGTTGCGCTCCATCATGTCCAGGGCCGCGTCGGCCAGATGCGGGTGGATGGAGGCGACGGCGTCCCGCGGCACGGTGACCTCCAGATGGCGGATGTGCGCGTCCAGCGCGGAGTAGAGCACGCACTGCTCGGTGACCTGGCCGCTCAGCACCACGTGTCCGGCGCCCAGGCGCCACAGCAGATAGGACAGGGGTGTCTCGTAGAAGATCGAGTGGCGGGCCTTCACGACGAACAGCGACTCGTCGTCGGGCCTGATCGGCTCGATCAGGTCGGCGTGCGGCCGGGACAGCGCGGTCTCCAGCAGTTCTCCGTGGTGGGAGCGCCACAGCCCGAAGTTGTCGTTCGCGTACACGACCGGCACGTGGGCCGCACGGGCCCGGCCGATCAGCTCCGCGAGGACGGGCACGACCTGCCGTGCGGAGGGCACGAGCAGTTCGGCGTCCTCGTGGTCGTATGTGTGGATCATGTCGATCACGATGAGGGCGAGACCCGTCGCCTCCGTGTTGCCGTGCATGGCCGCCACCACCGTCCGGTGCGTCAGCCGCGCAGCCGCGGCAGGACCTTCGTGCGGTAGAAGTCGAAGAAGCCCTGTTGGTCCTCGCCGATCTGCTGGACGTACACGGTGTCGAAACCGGCGTCGACGAACGCGTGCATCGCCTCGACGTGTGCGTCCGGGTCGTCGCCGCACGGCACGGCGGACGCCACCTGCTCGGGTGTGACCAGTTCGCTCGCCTGCTCGAAGTGGCGCGGGGTGGGCAGGATCTGCCCCAGTTCGCCGGGCAGCCGCTCGTTCGCCCACAGCCGGTGCGCGGTGCGGACCGCCTCCTGCCGGTCGGGGCCCCAGCACGCCTTGAAGCCGCCGTACACCGGTTTGGCGCCACCGCCACCGCGCCGGAAGCGTTCCACCAGGGCGCGGTCGGGCATCATCGTGATCAGCCCGTCGCCGATGCGCGCCGCGCTCTCCGCGGCCTGCGGGCCGAAGGCGGAGACGTCGATGGGCACCGGCTCGTCGGGAAGGGTGTACAGCCGGGCGTTCTCCACGGTGTAGTACCTGCCGTGGTGGCTGATCTGCTCGCCGGTGAACAGGTTCCGGATGATCTGCAGGGCCTCCTCCAGCATGGCAAGGCGCACCGGAGCCTCGGGCCAGCCGGTGCCCAGGATGTGCTCGTTGAGGGCTTCCCCGGTACCCACGCCCAGCCGGAACCGGCCGCCCAGCTGGACCGCACTGGTGGCGGCGGCCTGGGCGATCACGGCGGGATGCGTGCGCACCAGCGGGCAGGTCACCGCCGTCTCCACGGGCAGCGAGACCGCCTGCGACAGGGCGCCGATCACCGACCACACGAACGGGCTCTGGCCCTGCCGGTCGTTCCACGGGTGGTAGTGATCGGAGATCCAGAGGGCGTCGAACCCGGCCTGCTCCGCCATGCGGGCCTGCTCGATGAGCGCCGCCGGAGGGTGCTCCTCACAGGACAGGAAATATCCGAAGTGAGCCATCTGTGTGCCTTCCTGGTGGAACGTGGCCGCGCCTTCGAGTACCCGGGGGAGCGGACCGTCGAACCCGGTCCGTACGCGGTGGTCCGTGTCGCCCCGGCAGCCCCTGGGTACTCGGCCCCTGCCGTCGTGAGGCCGCCCGTGCGCCAAGCCGGGTGAAGGGAGCGGGCACGAGGACGAACGCGGCCACGAGGACGAACGCGGCCCACGCGACACAGCACCCTGCCCGCCCCGCACGCGCGGCACATCGCCGCGGCCATCCCGCAGGCGCAGTTCCAGGGCGGCGCCTACGGGATGGGCGTGGGGCGGCACCTCATGCGGTGGGCCTTTCGCGTCTGCCGTTCGCCCGGCGGGGGGCGCGGGGCGGCGCCGACGCGTGGGCGCTGCGTGCGCCCGCCGCCCGGCGCCGGGCGATCGCCGCCGTGAGCTGCTGCCGCACCGGCTGCGGCAGCGTGTCCCCGGTCACCGCGGTGACCACGTTCGAGGCGAGCCGGTGCAGCTTCGTGTTGGTGCCCTGGGAGGCCATGACCAGCACGTCCCAGGCCTCGTCGGCGTTCAGTCCGAAGGAGGCCATCAGGATGCCGCGGGCCATGTCGATCTCCGGGCGGGTCTGCAGGGCGCGCCGGAGCTGGACGACCTCCGAGCGCAGGCTGTCACCGGCGCCCTCGTGCGCATCTTCGCCGTACTCGGCGAATGCGCCGTCCTCGTCCGCGGCGGCGTGCCCGCCCTCCCGTGCCGGTGCGAACAGGCTGCGGGTGTCCGTCAGGGTCAGCAGCCGTTCCGCCACGGGACTGGCGGCCGTCACGGCGATCGTCTGGCCCGCGGCGAGCGCCTGCCGGCGAAGGGTCAGCAGCACATTGAGCGCGGAGCAGTCCCAGAACCTCAGGTCGCCGAGATCCAGGTCCAGGCAGGAGACCGGCTTGTCCAGCGCGGCGCGCAGGGTGTGCTCCAGCAATTCGGCGTCCTCGAAGCAGAGTTCTCCGACGATGCGCACGACGACATGGTCGCCGTCACCTCGCGTGACGATCGATGAGGAGATCGTTCTCGTGCAGACGGGCTCCTGCCCGTCGGTCGACCGTGTCGTGTCGGGCGGCTGCGGCATGACTGCCTCTCCGTGGGTCCTGCGTGTCCCCGGCCACCAGCGTCGCCCGCCGTACGCAGCCCGTCAAGATATACATGAATTTTGTTTCGTTCTTTTGAGTACGTGCACACCGGGCCGTACTCTTTCCCCATGGTCGGAGTGGATGGAGTGCCGGAGCCGCACACCGGATGGACGTTCCTCACCAGTCACGCGCGTGTGCTGGCCACCATCGCCGACAACCGCACGGCGCGCATCCGCGACATCGCCGCGCGCTGCCGGCTCACCGAACGCGCCGTTCAGAAGATCATCTCGGATCTGGAGCGGGACGGCTATCTCTCCCACACCCGCCAGGGGCGCGGCAACACCTACCGGATCGACGCGAGCAAGATCCTGCGGCACCCGGCCGAGGCCGACCTGACGGTGGCCTCCCTGCTGTCGCTGCTGATCCGCGACGAGGCCGAGCGTCACGGCGTGGTGCGGCAGGTCGGCTCCGACCGGTGAGCGCGCCCCCGGCCGCGACCGGCGTCAGCCGAACGCGGCACGCAGCGCCGGCAGCAGCGTCTTCTCCGACCAGTCCAGGAACTGCGGCTGTGTGTCGCCGCCGATCTGGACGAGGGCGACGTCGGTGAACCCGGCCTCCGCGTAGGGCCGCACCGCCGCCACGAAGTCGTCCGGGTCGTCGCCGCACGGGACGGCCGCTGCCACGTCGTCGGGGGTCACGAACCGGGTCGCCTGCTCGAAGGAGTCCGGGTGGGGCAACTCCGCGTTGACCTTCCAGCCGAGCCCGAACCAGCGGAACTGCGCGTGGGCGCGGCGGACGGCGGTGTCGCGGTCCCGGTCGTGGCTCACCGGGAGCTGACCGACCCGCGGCTTGCCGGTGCCGCCGTGCCGGTCGAAGGCGTCCAGCAGGCCCTTGACGGGTTCGGTGGCGACGAGCAGGTCGGCCAGCCGCCCGGCGAGCGCGCAGGACCGGTCCCCGGACACCGCGATGCCGATCGGCGGCGGCGTCTCGGGCAGGTCCCACAAGCGGGCCGACTCCACCTGGAAGTGCGTGCCGTGATGCGTCACATGGCCGCCCTCGAACAGGGCGCGGATGATCCGCACCGCCTCGTCCAGCATCTCGTGCCGCACGTCGACCGGGGGCCAGCCGCCGCCCACCACATGCTCGTTGAGGTTCTCCCCGGCACCGAGCCCGAGCCGGAACCTGCCCTCCGACAGCAGTTGCACGGTGGCCGCCTTCTGGGCCACCACCGCCGGGTGGTAGCGGACGGTCGGGCACGTCACATACGTCATCAACGGGATGGACGAGGTGGCCTGGGCCGCGGCGCCGAGGACGCTCCACGCGTACGGGGCGTGCCCCTGGGAACGCAGCCAGGGAAAGAAGTGGTCGGAGATCACCGAGAAGTCGAAGCCCGCGCCCTCGGCACGCACGACATGGTCCACCAGGTCACGCGGGCCGGACTGCTCGGTCATCATCGTGTATCCGATGTGCACCATGAGGAGCCGAGTCCCCCGGCGGACGGCCGGAAAACGACCGGACCCGCTCCTCGTTTCGGCTGACTCCCACCGGGCACCCGAGGGCGCCGTGCCTGCGCGTCGCGGGGCCGTGGCGGCCCCACGGTGCTTGGATGCCGGTGGCGGCGTAAGGAGGCGGGCCATGACGGGGCGTACGGTCCTTGCCCCCATCGGTGAACTGGCGGCCTGGTGGGCCGGGCTCGCCCTGCTGTGGCTGGTGCTCATCAGCTCGGTCCAGCCCCTTGAGACCGCGGTCGGCGCGGGCGCCGCGGCCCTCGGCGCGCTCGCCGCGCGAGCCGCACGGCGGGCGGTGAGCAAGCGATGAACGGCTGGGTCCTCGCGGCGACGATCCTGCTCGGCGCGGGGCTGGCGGCGGCCGTCTGGGGTGTGGCGAGCGGGCCGCCGGCCCGCAGGGCGGTGGCACAGAACCTCACCACGTCCGTCGCCTGCCCGAGTCTGCTGCTCCTCGCCCAGGGCTACGACCGCTCCTCCTATGTGGATCTCGCCCTGCTCCTGGCGCTGCTCGGACCGGTCGGCACGCTCGTCTTCGCCCGGTTGCTCGCCGAGGACCTGGCCGATTCCGGGGCGTCCGCCTGGCGGCTGACCTGGGCGGCGGCAGGCGTGGGCGCGGTCGTCGTGGTCGCCGTGTGCGTGGCCGCAGGACCGGGCCGTGCCATGGTGAAGCTCCTGGTGACCGGCGCCTTGCTGATCGGCGGGAACCTCGTCGCCTCCCGCGCGCTGGCGGGCGGCTTTCGGGGGGTGCGCGGTGGCTGACGCGTCGATCGTCGTGGTCCTGGTGCTGGTGGCCGCCGCCGCCACGGCGGCGGTCGCCACCCGCGATCCGGCCCGTCAGGCGCTCGTGCTGTCCGTGCTGGGCACCGTCCTCGCCGTGCTGTTCACCGTGTTGCAGGCCCCCGACGTCGGCCTGTCGCAACTGGCGGTCGGCTCGGCCCTCACTCCGCTGCTGATCATGCTGTCCGTGCGCAAGCTCAAGCGGCGCGCCCGGAGCCGGGACCGGGACGGCGAGGGATGAGCCGCCGGCTGCGCCTGGCCGTGCTGGCCTGCGGCGGCGCGGGCCTCGCCGTGCTGCTGGTCCTCGCCTGCCTCGACCTGCCCTCGTTCGGCGGGCGATCGCATCCCTACGGGGAGCGGGCCGTGCGCGCCTCACTCGCCCGGCACACCGCCAACACCATCGCCTCCATCAACTTCGATCTGCGCGCCTACGACACCCTCGGCGAGATGAGCATCCTGTTCGCCGCGGTACTGGGCTGTGTGGTCCTGCTGCGGCAGGCCCGGGACGAACACCGTGCGCCGCCCGCACCCGCCGACGTGGCACCGCCCGTGGGCCGCTACGCCCTCATCGTGCTGCCCATCGCCCTGGTCGTGGGCGTCTACGTCATCGCCCACGGGCAGCTCAGCCCCGGCGGCGGATTCCAGGGCGGGGTGGTCGCCGCCACGGCACTGCACCTGCTCTACCTCGGCGCCGACTACCGGGCCCTGGAACGCATCCGCCCGATCGGGGCGTTCGAGGTCTGCGACGCGCTCGCCGCCGGAGCGTACCTGGTCCTGGGCCTCGCCGGCGTCCTGGCCGGCACCGCGTTCCTGGCCAACACGCTGCTGCCGTACGGCACCTTCAACACGCTGTCGTCCGGCGGCACCGTGCCCCTGCTGAACGCGGCCATCGGCATGGAGGTGGCCTGCGCCGTCGTGGTGCTGCTCGCCCGGTTCCTTGAACAGGCCGTCGAGATCGAGGAGGAGCAGGGGAGTTGAGCCGTCCGTGATGCATGTCTTCCCCTATCTGGTCGCCGTCTACGTCTTCCTGGCCGGCTGCCTGGGCCTGGCGACCAGCCGGAACCTGATCCACGCCGTGGGCTGTCTGTCCGTGTGCCAGTCCGCGACCTACGTCCTGCTGCTGGCCGTCGGCTACCGGGACGGGGCGACCGCCCCCGTCTTCTCCGACCTGAAGCCGGGCACCCGGCCCCTGGTCGATCCCGTCGTACAGGCCCTCACCCTCACCGACATCGTCGTGGGCGCCACCGTCACCGCGCTGCTGCTCGCGCTCGTCCTGCAGATCGCCAAGCGGCACGGCACGGTCGACCCCGACGAACTGATGGAGCTGCGCGGCTGATGCACCATCTGCTCCCGCTGCTCACGGCGGTGCCGCTGCTCGGTGCCGCGGTGCTGGTCGCCACGGGCCGCCGGCTGCCACGACTCGCCGCGGAGAGCACCGCGTGCGTCGTGTCCGGGGGCGCCGCGGCCCTCGCGCTGGTGCTGCTGCTCCACTCCTCGCCCGCCCTTGCCGAACACGTCGGCGGATGGGGGCCCGGCATCGGCATCGTCCTGATCGGCGACGCACCGGCGCTCGGCATGGCCGCCCTCGTCGCGCTGCTGACGCTCGCGGCACTGGCGTACTCCTGGCACTACTTCGACGAGCCGCCGCGCGGCCACGCCGGTTCCTTCCCGGCCCTGATGCTGGCGTTCCAGGCGGGCATGTCCGGCTTCGCCCTGGCCGGCGACCTGTTCAACGCGTTCGTGTTCTTCGAACTGATGGGCGTCGTCGCCTACGCGCTGACCGGCTACCGGATCGACGAGGCGAAGCCCGTGCAGGGCGCCCTGACCTTCGGCGTCGTCAACTCCCTCGGCGCCTACGGCCTGTTGATGGGCATCACGCTGCTGTACGCGCGCACCGGCGAGCTGGGCATGGCCCGGATCAAAGACGGCCTGGACGCACACGGCGGCCCCGACGCGCTCGTCCTCGCGGCGTTCGTGCTGGTGACGACGGGCCTGCTGGTGAAGGCCGCCGCCGCGCCGTTCCACTTCTGGCTCCCGGACGCCCACGCGGTCGCCCCCACCCCGGTGTGCATGCTGTTCTCCGGCGTCATGGTGGAACTCGGCGCGTACGGCGTCTGGCGGGTGTACACCACCGTGTTCGCCGGGCCGGGCGGCATCCCGGCGGGCGACGTCGAGCGCGCGCTGGTGACCCTCGGCGTGCTCACCGCGCTGACCGGGGCCCTCATGTGCTGGTACCAGCGGCACATCAAGCGGCTGCTGGCCTACTCCACGATCGCCCACATGGGTCTGTTCCTCGTCGGCATCGGCGTGCTCAAGCCGGCGGCGAAGGACGGAGTGGCGCTGTACATCCTCGGACACGCCGGGGTGAAGGCCGCGCTGTTCGCCTGCGCCGGCGTCCTCCTCGACCGGTTCGGCAGCCTCGACGAGCACGCCCTGCACGGCAGGGCCCGCCGGATGCGCGGGGTGGGTGCGATGTTCGCGGTGGGCGCCCTCGGCCTCGCGGGCCTGCCGCCGTTCGGCACGGCCCTCGGCAAGTCGACCGTCGAGGAGGCCGTCGGCCGGCCGCTCACGGCGCTGTACGTCGCCGCGTCGGCGCTCACCGCCGCCGCGGTGCTCCGGGTCACCGCCCGGGTCTTCTGGGGCCTTGGCCCACGCCCCGGGGAGTCGTCCGGCTACGAGACCACCGGCTTGGGCGAGCAGCCCGAGACCGGGGGCAGACTGCTGCGGGTCCCGGACACCATGACGGCCGTCCCGGCGGTGCTGCTCGCCGCGGCGCTCGCCGTCGGCGTGGTTCCCGGTTTCGCCGCGGCCGTGGCCCGTGGCGTCGGCGCCGCGGGCTCCGGGGACGTGCACTGGACACCGGCGGGCATCCTGCTCGGTCTGCTGTCCACGGCGCTGGCCGCGGCCCTCGCCGGCCGCGCCGTGCTGCGTCCGCGCCGGGTGCCGGCTCCCGGCTGGGCGCAGCGCCTGCGGCGGCTGCAGTCCGGGCACGTCGGCGACTATGTGGCCTGGCTGCTGCTCGGGGCCGCCGCGCTGGGGGCGCTGGCCCTGCCCGGCGTCCTCGGCGGCTGAACCCGGCCGCTCGTGTCAGTAGCCGCCCAGCAGGGTCCGTACCCGGCGCAGGGCGTCCGGTCCGGCACCGCTGTGCCAGCGCGTCGGATCGGCCGGGCGCCGCCCCCACAGCAGCAGGACGCGGGTGGCCGCGTCGCTCTCGATCGTCGCGGGGCCCTCGGGGGCGGCGAGCCGGATGCCGGTGCCGTCGGCGTCGGCGACCACCACGACGTCGTCGGTGCCCGGGGTACGCAGCCGGCCCTCCACCCGCTCACCGGGTGTCAGCCGGGCACGGCCGCGGACCAGCAGCGGCCGGCCGACCGAGACCACGCTGTGCTCCGTCATCCACGGCTCGTCGAGCGCCCGCACCGCGGTGCTGTCGTCGCCGGTCAGGTCCCAGCGGTGCAGGATCAGTTCCTCCCGCATGTGCTCCGCGAAGAAGGGCACCTTCACGATCCGGCCCGTCCACATCACCTCCGCCTGCGGGTCCAGGTCCTGTGCCGCGGCCGCGGCGATCTCGGTGAGCCGTGCGCAGCGGGCCAGGAACGCGGCCCACAGGTCGGCGTCCGACATCCGCCGGTAGGGCGCCTCCCGTTCGAAGCCCCGGGTCTCCACGGGCGCTCCCGTGAGGAAGCCGTGCAGGACCCGGGCCAGCTCTTCGGCGTTGCCGGTCTGGTGGACCAGGATGTCGCGCACCGTCCATGCCTCGCACCACGTGCCGTCGTCGGGCCGCCGGGCCTGTACGGCGTGCACGAACGGAGCCAGCTCCGGCAGGGTCTCGTCGACGTGAGAGGGAATCATGCGCCATGGGTTCCGGCCCGGACCCCGGCCAAACCCACCGGGTCACCCTCACCTCCCGGCGCGCGGCGAGACCGGCGCGGTGCCGGAGTTCGCCGACGCGGCGTCCGTCGCGCCGCGCGGCCGGCAGGACGCGGCGGCGGCCGTCCGGCGTACGCTGCGATGCGCGGTCCGCAACCGGCGGCGCGTCTGGAGGCGGAAGGAGCAGCGCGGATGCCGCTCAGCGTGCGGGAACTCGTCGCGCGGCGGGAGTTCGGTCTCACCGTGACCGCGGGCACGGCCGGGCTCGACCGCGCCATCAGCTGGGTGCACGCGAGCGAGGTGCCCGATCCCACGCCGTGGCTGGAAGAGGGCTCGCTGGTCCTGATCACCGGTGTCGGACACCCGGGACCGCAGTCCGTGGCGGCGACGGCGCGCAGGCTCGCCGACACCGGGGCGGCGGCCGTCGGGATCGCCGTCGACCTCGTCTACGACGCCGTGCCGCCGGAGGTCGTCCGGGTCGGCGAGGAGACCGGGCTGCCGGTCCTCATGGTGCCCTACGCCACCCCGTTCGTGGCGCTGTCCCAGGCGGTCGCGGACCGGATCGCCAGCGAGGAACGCTCGGCGCTGCGGCGCGCCCTGCGCGTCTATCCGCGGCTGACGGCCGCGGCGCTGGAGCTGGGCGCCGTGCGCGGCGCGACGCGCGAGCTGGTCAAGGAGTACGGCGGCTGGGCGGCCGTCACCGACCCGGCGGGAAACGTGCTCACGGTGGCTCCGCGGTCCGCCGCCCGGGCCGCCGAGCGGACCGCGGCCGACGCCGTGTGGTCCGGCCGGTCGCTGTCCGCCGTCGACCTGGCGGGGCACCTCGTCGGCCACACCCTGGGCGCGGACACCGTGCGGGGCCGTCTGCTGCTGTGGCGTGCCGAGCCGTTCACCCGCACCGACCACACGGTCGCGGCGGCGGCCGCCTCCTTGATCACCTATGACCTCGAACAACGGCGCAGATCGCGAGCCGAGGCGCGGCGGGCCGACGCGGACACCCTGCGCGAGGCGCTGCGCGACGAAGCGGACCCCGCGGCGGCCACCCGGCTGGTGGCGGCCTGGGGGATCGACCCCGCAGACGTCACGGTCGTCGTCGTACACCCCGGCCCGCACTCCCCGGACGAGCCACAGCCCGCGGCCGGCGCGCACCGCCTCGACGTGCACCTCGTGCTCACCGACCACGCGCACCCGGTGCTCGCCGCGACCTCGGACGTCGGGGAGACGGTCCTGCTGACCTCACGTCCCGAACCGCTGCTCGCCAGTCTGCGGGACCCCGACTCGCCGCTCGGCCGGGCGTGCCCCGGTTCCGCGGGGGTGAGCGAGGCGGTGCCCGCGCACGCCCTGGCACAGGGGCTGCGCCAGGCCAGGCAGGCGCTCGCCATCGGCCGCACGGAGGGCCGGGCCGTCACCCGCGTCTGCGACCTCGGCGCGATCGAACTGCTGCTGGCCTCCGCCGAACGGTCGGTGCCGGAACTGCTCGTCAGCCGGCTGATCGACCCGCTCCGCCGCGCCGAGGCCGAGCGCGGTGTCCCGCTGGTCGCGACGGTACGGGCCTTCCTCGACCACAACGGCTCCGTGGCACGGGCCGCCGCCGACCTGGGCGTTCACCGCCACACCCTGCACCACCGCCTGGGCGTGGTGCGCAAGGTGCTCGGCCGTGACCTCGACGCGGCGTACGTACGGCTCGAACTCTCCCTGGCGCTGGCCGCTCACGCCCTGCGCGAGGACGGCACCGGCTGAGCCGCCACCGGTTCGTGCGTCGCCGACGGCGCCGCGTTCGGGTCGGGCAACTCCTCGAAGGGCAGGGCGGCGACGGCCGGATCCGGCCGGGTGACCAGGCTCACCGCCACGAAGACGACGAGGGCGGCGGCCATCCCGTACATGACGGGCTCGTTCGCGTAGAGCCCGGAGACCGCCATGAACGCGACGCACACCACCGAGCCGGCCACCAGCGAGGCGATGGCCGCCGGTGTCGTGGAGCGCCGCCAGAACATCGCCCCGACGACGGGCACGAGCAGGGCCGCCGCCAGCAGATCGGCCGCCACCGTCACCGCGCCGACCACGCTGTCCACGGCGTACGACACCGCGAGCGCCACCACACCCACCGCGAACAGCACGATCCGGTTGGCGCGCACACTGCTCAGCCGGGCGCCACCGAGCGGGCGCAGCACATCGTTGGTGAGCACCGTGGACGCCCCGATCAGCAGACCGCTCGCGGTGGACATCGACGCGGCGAGCGCGGCGGCCACCACCAGCCCGAACAGCCCGGCGGGCAGCACGAGCGAGGCGATCCGGGCGTAGGCGTCGTCGGGGTTGGCGAGGTGCGGCAGCAGCACCCGGCCCGCCGTGCCGATGAGCGCACCGGCCAGGCCGTACAGCGCGCAGTACAGGCCGGAGACGACGGCGCCCCAGCGGGCCACCCGCTCGGAGCGCGCGGTCAGCAGCCGCTGCCAGTTGCCCTGGTCGATCAGGAACCCGAAGAAGAAGAGCAGGAAGTAGGCGCCGATGGTGCCCACCCCGATGCCGGTGGGCGAGAAGAAGCTGCCGGGCAGCCGGTCCCGCATCTCGGCGAGGCCGCCCGCCCGGTGGATCACGAGCGGCAGCAGGACCACGAAGACCCCGAGGGTCTTGACCAGGAACTGCACCACGTCGGTGAGGGTGATCGACCACATGCCGCCGGCGACGCCGTACAGCATGATCGTGGCCCAGCCGATGAACGCCGCCGTGCCGGGGGAGACCCCGAAGACCACGGTCAGCACCGTGCCGATGCCGATGATCTGTCCCACGCCGACCATCAGCGTGTAGAACACGACGATGACCGAGCTGAGCAGCCGCGACGGGCCGCCGAAACGCCGGCTCACCGCGTCGGGCACCGTGTAGACGCCGCTGCGGAAGAGGGTGCCCGCGAAGCACACCCCGATGGCGGCGATGCCGATCGCGAGCGAGAGCACCAGCGCCATGCCGGAGATCCCGTACTGGTAGCCGAGGCTGACACCGCCCACGGTGGACGCCGCGCCCAGCACCACCGTGCTCATGGCGGAGGTGTACATGAACGGGCCGAGGCGCCGCCCGGCGACCGTGAAGTCCTCACGGGTACGGCTGCGGCGCATGCCGAGGTAGCCGGCCCCGACCATCACCAGCAGGTACAGCAGGACGATGAGCTTGTCGATCATGCCGGTGCCCCTTCGCCGGACGGGGCGGCGAGCCCGCCGTGGACGACGAAGTGCGCGACGAGGTAGGCGGCCAGGTTGGCGGTCCTGTCGTTTGTGTCGGTGAGCGGATTGACCTCGGTGAGCACCATGGCGTCGCTGTACGGGGCCAGCCGCTGCACCAGGTCGAGGGCCTGGTGGGAGGTCAGACCGCCGGGCTCGTGGGCACCGGCACCCGGAGCGTGCGCGGGGTCGACGCAGTCGATGTCGAAGGCCAGCAGTACACGGTCCGCGGCGGCGACGTGGGCGAGCACGTCGGCCGCCACGGCCTCGGTGCCGCGCCGGTGGATCTCGGCCGCGGGGATGTTGCGCAGCCCCGCCTCCTCGCGGAAGGCGAGGGACGACGGGAAGTTGAAGTGCCGGGAGGCGAGCTGGACGCTGGCGCGCAGGTCGACGTTCGCCAGCTCGCCGGCCCGGCGCATCCCCGACGAGTGGCTGTACCGGCCCTGCTGCTCGTTCTCGTCGAGCAGATCGAGATGGGCGTCGAGGTGGACGACGGCGACCGTGCCCGCGGTGGACCGTGCGAGCCCGTGCGCCGCCGGATACAGCAGACAGTCGTCGCCGCCCAGCAGCACGGGCGTGCGGCCGGCGGCGAGGGTGTCCGCGACGGCGGCGGTCGCGGCGTCCAGCGTGGCCTCCAGATCGTGGGCGACGGTGGGCACGTCGCCGCCGTCGGCCAGCAGGTCCTCGGGGAACGGATGGAGGGCGGCGTGGTCGAGGCAGTAGATCCGCCCGTCCTCGCGTCGTTGCAGGATCCAGGCCATCGCGGCACGGATCCGGTCGGGTGCGTAACGGCTGCCGGGCCAGCCCAGCGTGGCGGCGCCGTCGTAGGGCGCGCCGAGCAGGGTGAAACGGCGGTCGGTCCGGGGCAGGGGTCGGGCGGTCATCTGGCTCCTCACGCACTCGTGGCCTGCAGGGTGTGCTGCTTTCGCCACGTCGCGAACGCCACGGAGCACGGTACGTCGGTTGGCCACAGATCGTCCTCGCCGCCGCCCGTGCGCAGCCCCGGCCCGGATGTCGAATGAGGGAGTCGTCCACTGGCCCACATGGCGATGGACGGCACCACGAAGGCGACGCCGCCGCGTACACGGTGTCCGACTCGGGTGAAGATGCGCCGACCGGCAGATGAAGCACCCGACCGGCCACCGTGCGCCGCCGAGCCGTCTCGCCCCCGGCTTTTTGCATGTCTCTGCATTTTTTCAGTAGTGTGCAAGATGTGGAGAAGCGGGAGCGCCCCGTCGGGCTGCGGGAGCAGAAGAAGAGAGCGACCCGGCACGCCCTGTTCGAGGCGGCGATACGGCTCGCGGCCGACAACGGTGTGCAGCAGGTGACGGTCGAGGCCATCAGCGAGCGGGCGGGGGTCTCGCCGCGGACGTTCTTCAACTACTTCAAGTGCCGTGAAGACGCGTTCGTCATGGCCGACCCCGAGGTGGGGGAGCGGATCCGGCAGGCGGTGCGCGAAGCCCCCGCCGAGCGCTCCGCGCTGGACGTGCTGCGGGAGGCCATGGCCGAACAGATCGCCGGCATGGAGCTGGATCGCGACCTGTGGTCGCTGGTCGCCCTGGTGCTCTCCCGCTCCCCGGAACTCACCTCCCGGCTGCTGTCCCTGCAGGCCGAGGAGGAACGGGCGCTCGCCGAGGCGTTCACGCTGCGGCTCCGTGCGCAGGGCACGACCGGCCCCCGGGCCGCGCTGTACGCCACGCTGCTCGCCTCGCTCAGTACCGCCGCGATCCGCGTCGCGATGACGCACTGGTACGAACACGACGGCGGCACCGCGTTCCTCGACGTCTTCCACCAGGTCTTCGATCAGCTCGCCGCGGGGTTCGTCCGCCCTCTCGACGAGTCATGAACCGATTTCTCTCCGTCCTTCGAAGGATCACCCGTGAGTGCTGTGAGCGCCGAGGCGCCCCCTGTCCAGATGCAGCCCCGTCAGATACTCCAGGCCATGTCCGGGCTGATGGCCGGCATGTTCGTGGCCATTCTGGCCGGAACCGTCGTCTCCAACGCGCTGCCCCGGATCATCGCCGACCTGGGAGCGAGCCAGTCCTCCTACACCTGGGTGGTCACCGCCGAACTGCTCGCGATGACGGCCACCGTGCCGCTGTGGGGCAAACTCTCCGACCTGTTCAACCAGAAGCTGCTGCTCCAGCTCTCGCTGAGCCTCTTCGTCGTCGGCTCGCTGGTGGCCGGCTTCTCCCAGGGCGTCGGCCTGCTGATCGTGAGCCGCGTCATCCAGGGCATCGGCGCGGGCGGGCTCACCGCGCTCGCCCAGGTGGTCATGGCCGCGATCATCCCGCCGCGTGACCTCGGCCGCTACGGCGGCATCTTCGGAGCGGTGTTCGCCGTCGGAACCGTCGCCGGCCCGCTGGTCGGCGGCGTACTGGTGGACACCGACTGGCTGGGCTGGCGCTGGTGCTTCTTCGTCGGCATCCCCTTCGCGCTGGCCGCCATCGTCATCCTGCAGCGGACGCTGCGGCTGCCCACCGTGCGCCGTGAGGTGCGGATCGACTGGCTGGGCGCCTTCCTCATCGTCGCCGGTGTCTGCGCCCTGCTGATCTGGACCTCGCTCGCCGGCAACCAGTTCGCCTGGGCGTCCTGGCAGACCGCCGCGCTGACCGTCACCGGCGCGGTGCTGCTGGCCGGAGCCGTCTTCGTGGAGTCCCGGGTGGCCGAGCCGGTCATCCCGCTCACCGTCTTCCGCAACCGCACGGTCACGCTCACCACCGTGGCCAGCTTCTTCGTCGGTCTCGCCATGTTCGCCGGGTCGGTCTTCCTCGCCCAGTACTTCCAGGTCGCACTCGGCAAGTCGCCCACGGTCGCGGGCCTGATGAGCCTGCCGATGATCGGCGGCCTGCTGGTCTCCTCCACCGTGGCCGGACAGATCATCAGCCGCACCGGACGCTGGAAGGCCTTCCTGATCGCCGGCGGCGTCGTGATGAGCGCGGGCCTCGCCCTGCTGTCCCTGCTGGACTCCGACACCGGGTTCGGGGTGCTCAGCCTCTACATGGCCGTCCTGGGCATCGGGGTCGGCATGCTGATGCAGAACCTCGTGCTGGCCGCGCAGAACGACGTGTCCGCCCACGAGTTGGGCGCCGCGACGTCCACGCTCTCCTTCTTCCGCAGCCTCGGCGGCACCGTCGGCACCAGCGTCCTCGGTGCCCTGCTGGCCAACCGCGTCGCCGACGAGATCGCCAAGGGGCTGAGGGACCTGCCCGCCGAGGCCGCCCAGGGCGCCGCGGCCGGCGGTCACGGCGCCGTCCCGGACATGACCGCCCTGCCCGAGCCGATGAAGGGCGTGGTCGAGCACGCCTACGGCGTGGCCACGGGTGATCTGTTCCTGATGGCCCTCCCGTTCGCGGTGATCGCGCTGATCGCGGTGCTGTTCGTCAAGGAGGCACCGCTGAAGACGACGACGGCGTTGCAGCGCAGGGCCGAGGAGGAGACGCAGAGGTCTTCCGGCCTCGCACACTGACGCGCCCGCGCGGGTCCGGCAGCGTCGTCGGTGCCCTCGCGTGCAGCGGCAGTCGGCCGTCCGGATCGCTTCCCCTTGTGCGCCGATGAATCCCGATGACGGCCATCTCATCGAGAGATGGCCGCCGGGCGCTCCGCTGGAGGTGCCGCGCTGTGCCGTCGGTTGTCTGCGGCGGCGTCGTGGCTGGTCGCGCAGTTCCCCGCGCCCCTTCGGGGCGCTGTCCCGCTCAGCTGGGTGCCGGGGGGGCGGAGGCGGGCCCGGCGTCGTGTCCGTGAGGTCCGGGTCGCCCGGCGGGTACGGGTGTGCCGTCCCGGGTCAGGCCGGGGGGAATTCGGCGATGTCCGGCAGGTCGGGGTCGAGGTCCGGGCGGCGCAGCGGGCCCATCAGCGCGCAGTCGACGTCCACGACCCCCTCGACCCCGCGCACCAGCCGGGCCACGACGGGTACGAGCGTGCTGTCCCGGACCCGGCCGGTGAGCGTCACGACACCGTCGTGCACCTCGATGCGCAGCGATTCGGGCGGCGTCACGAACAGCCACCCCACGACGTCGCGGCGCACCTCCTCGGCGATCTCCTCGTCGTCCCGCAGGAACACCTTGAGCAGATCGGACCGGCTGACGATGCCCGTGAGCACGCCTGCGGCGTCGACGACGGGCAGCCGTTTGATCCCGTTGCGGGCCATGATCCGGGCGGCCAGGGCCAGCGTCGCGCTCCCGGCCACGGTGACGGCGGGCGCGGTCATCAGCCGGTCCGCGGTGACCGCCACCGCCTTGGCGGCGGCCGAACCGTCCGCCGCCCGCGCGCCAGGGGCCGGATCTGCGCCCCTGGCCTCTTCCTTCGGCAGCAGATCGGCCTCGGAGACGACGCCGACGACCCGTCGCTCGTCGTCCAGCACCGGCAGCGCCGTCACCCCCCACTGGCGCAGGGTCCGCACGATGTCCTTGAAGGAAGCCTTCGCCTTCACGGCGACGACCTTGCGGGTCATCACATCACTGACGGCGTAGCGACGGCCGGTCATCTCGACCTCCCGGGCTGCTCGGAATCGTCGTCCCACACTCCAGGCTCGGCCGGCACCCCCGCGACGGCATGGGCCGGGTGGTCCACACCGGGGGACTGCGCGGCTCCCGCACCCGGGTCGGGCCGAAGGCCCCCGGAAGGGGCCGAAGGGCCCTCGTGCCGTTCCGGTCCGGGGTGCGACGGTGAAATCGGCCCGACGCGCCGCGGTATCCGGCGGCCCCGGAAAGGCGGTGGGGACGATGACACTTCCCGTGGTGGCGGGCGTGGACGGATCGGATTCGTCCCTGCTCGCGGTCGACTGGGCGGTGGACGAGGCGTACCGCCACGGCGTTCCGCTCAGGCTGGTCCACGCGTCCCTCTGGGAACGCTACGAGGGCGCCATCCCCTCGGCCGGCCCGGGACGCCCCGGCGAACAGGTGCTGGCCGAACACCTCGTGGCCTTTGCGGCCGAACGCGCCGAGCGGCGCAACCCCGAGGTCAAGGTCACCACCGAGGTCCTGCCGGACGATGCCGCCGCCGCCCTCGTCCGGGCCGGCGACGGCGCGTTCGTACTCGTCACGGGGTCGCGTGGCCGCGGTCAGCTCAAGGGGATGCTGCTGGGGTCGGTAGGACTGGCCGTGGCGGCGCGTGCCCCGTGCCCGGTGATCGTGGTCCGCGGCGACCGCGCGGGCATCGCCGGGACGCACGAGCGGATCCTGCTCGGTCTGGGAAGCGCCGAGACGACGCACGAGGCCGTGCGGTTCGCCTTCCGGGAGGCCGAGGCGCGCGGGTGCGTCCTGGACGTCGTCCACGTGTGGCGCACGTCCGCCCGCGACACGACCCGCGGGCCCGGGCCACGGCCGGACGACCCACACGCAGGTGAGGAACGGATCGTCGCCGCGTTCGACGCGCCGCTCGCGGAGGCGGCCGGACAGTACCCGGGCGTCCGCACCCGGCGTGCGGCGCCCGAGGGACCGGTCGGCAAGGTCCTGGTGGACCGGTCCGCTGCCGCCGATCTCGTGATCGTCGGGGCGCGGCGCCGGACAGCGGGCCTCTTCGGGCTCCAGCTCGGCCGGGTGAACCACGCGCTGCTGCACCACGCGCAGTGCCCGGTCGCGGTCGTGCCGCAGCGGTAGCCGGCGCACACCGGGCGGTCCCGGTGAGTACGTCGGTCACCGGCCGGCGCGGGCTCGGCCCGGATCGGGCGCGCGGGGCCGCCTCCCCCTGCGGAGGCGGCCGGGGACGTGCGAGCGTAGGAGCGGGGGAGTGCCGCGCCGGGTGCGGCTCGACGAGAGGCGGTGAGGGTGATGCGTCTGCCCCTGGTCGTAGGCGTCGACGGATCGGACTCCAGCCTGGAGGCGGTGGACTGGGCGGCCGACGAGGCGGTGCGCCACGCTGATCTGCCCCTGCGGCTGGTCCACGCGTCGCTCTGGGAGCAGTACGAGGGCGACATGTCCTCGACCGGCGACCCGGGGCCCGTCCCACCGGCCGCCGCCGACCGGATCGTGACGGCCGCGACGGAGCGCGCCCTGCGCCGCGCCCCCGCGGTCAGGGTCGAAACAATGGTCCTGGCGGAGGACCCGGTGTACGCGCTGCTGGGGGAGGGCCACAACGCCACCGCCGTGGTGACCGGTTGCCGTGGCCGGGGGGAGATTCCGGGCCTGCTGCTCGGCTCGGTGGGACTGGCCGTGGCCGGCCACGCGGACGGGCCGGTGATCGTGGTCCGCGGCACGGCGGAGGGCATCGCGGGCGCGCACGAACGGATCGTGCTGGCGGTCGGGGAGCCGGGGACGAGCGGCGAGGCGGCGCGCTTCGCGCTGTGCGAGGCCGCGGCACGCCACTGCGCCCTCGACGTCGTCCGCACCTGGCTCTGCCCGGCGCACCGCGCCGCCCGCCATCCCCTGCTCGTGGGGGACCGGGGCCTGGGACACGAGGAGCCGGCGGTCACCGCCGCGGCCTGTGAGGAGCAGGCGTCCGCGCTCGTCGACGACGTGCTGCGCCATCCCATGAGCGAATACCCCCAGGTGCGGGTGCACCGCTGCGTCCTCGAAGGACCGGCGCGCCAGGTGTTGCTCCACCGGTCCCGCGCCGCGGACCTGCTGGTCCTCGGCGTACGGCGCAGGAACGGTGACGGAGGGCTGCAACTGGGCCTGGTCGCGCACGCGCTGCTGCACCACGCCCTGTGCCCCGTGGCCGTCGTACCGGACTTTCCGTGACCGCCGCCTACCCGCATGCGGCCGGAACGGCGACGAGGGGGTGGCGGGCGCGGCGCAGCACGGCCCTGGCCGACCGAGCCCGGCAGCACCCATGGAAGGGCCCGGTCCCGCGGACGCGCCGGAGACCACTGGTCCTCGCGCCGGTGATCCGCCCGGAGGACGAGGCCGTGGCCCGCTCTGCGCCGGCCCGACGGGAGGCGGCCCAGCGCAGGCCGCTGCCCGGGGCCGTGCGGCCTCGGCGCTCCGGTGCCCGGCGTGTTCCGCCGCGGAGCGGACGGGCCCGGCCCAGTCCGCCGTCGCCGCCGCGCCGTGCGGGCGACCGCGACGGCCGCGCCGATCGAGGCCCCCGCGCGGCTAGCGTTGCGGCGCGTCGCCTTCCCGTGCGAGGTCGAACTCCACGTCCACCACGCCCTCGACGGCCCGCACCAGGCGGGCGGCCACGGGCAGCAGGGAGGTGTCGTGGACCGTGCCGCTCAGTGTGACCACTCCGTCGCGCACCTCGGCCCGGACGGCCGACGGCGGCGGGAAGAGGTACGACACGATCTCGCGGCGCACCTCCTCGGCGATGTCGTCGTCCTCGCGCAGGAACACCTTGAGCAGGTCGGCTCGGCTGACGACGCCCTGCAGCAGCTGGAGGTCGTCGACCACGGGCAGCCGCTTGACCCGGGCGTGTGCCATGACGCGCGCCGCCTCGGCCAGGGTCGCGTCGGCGCGGACGGTGACCGGGGGCGAGGTCATCAGTTCGGCCGCGGTGACCGCCTCGGCCTTGGCCAGGTCGGCGGGTCGGCGCTGCCTGAGGTAGCCCACATCCGGGTCGTCGCGCAGTTCCTCCGTGGGGAGCAGATCGGCCTCGGAGACCACGCCGACCACCCGGCCCTCGCCCTCGATCACGGGCAGGGCGCTGACCCTCCAGTCCCGCATCAGCCGCACCATCTCCTTGAACGGGGCCCGGGGGCCGATGGCGGCGACCGTGTGGGTCATGACGTCACTGACGATGTGGGGAGCGCCGTACATGCTGACCGCCTCGGGTCACTCGCGGGCGGATGTGCCACTTCCAGCGTGGACCGGTGCCACCCGGCGAGCCAGGGGCCGCCCGGCCCGCCCGCGGGGCCGTTCGGGCCGGGTGGCAGGTGGCCGGGGCCGCTTGGGCCGGGTGGCAAAGCCCGCGCGGCGGCCCGTCAGGCCGGGGCGCAGAGCTGGGGCCCGTCAGGCCGG